>NZ_JAHKKC010000005.1:0-241861 GCF_020496585.1 Alcaligenes sp. 13f | reverse complement strand
CCCGCAAGCCCCAAAGCCGCCCCCAGTAAAGCGGCTGCTACGCCACGCTCCAAAAAGCCTGCGCCCGTCAAAACGGCGCCCGCGGCCCCCGCAGCAGCGCCTGCGCCCGCCAGTGTGGCCAAAGCAGCTCCCAGCAAAAGAGCTGCCGCCAGCCCTGCCCAGGCTCCCAAGCCTGTCGCCGGCGCAGCCAGCAAACGCACCCGTCTGGCCCCCACCCAGCGCAAATTGTTTGTGCTGGATACCAACGTCTTGCTGCACGACTCCAATTCGCTGTTCAAGTTTGAAGAGCACGACATCTTCCTGCCCATGATGGTGCTGGAAGAACTGGATCACCAGAAAAAGGGCCTGTCCGAAGTGGCCCGCAATGCGCGTCAGGTCAGCCGCTCCTTGGAAGGTCTGGTGGGCGATCATGGTCTGGACAAGCCCATCAATCTGGATGGCATCGGCAATACCGAAGCGCGTGGCGCCGTCACCTTCCAGACCAGCGCTCTGGATACCACCCTGCCTATCCAGCTGCCGCTGGGCAAGGCGGACAACGCCATTTTGGCCGTGGTCAATGCCCTGACCCAGAGCATGCCCAAACGCGAAGTGGTGCTGGTGTCCAAAGACATCAATATGCGTCTGAAGGCCAAGGCACTGGGCCTGCTGGCCGAAGACTACCGCCACGATCACGTTCTGGATGACTCCGACCTGCTGTATGACGGTGTCATGCCCTTGCCGGACAATTTTTGGACCAAGCACGGCAAGAACATGGAGTCCTGGCAACAGGGTGGCACCACCTTCTACCGTATCAGCGGGCCGCTGTGCAGCCAGTTCATGGTCAACCAGTTCGTATTTACCGAAGGCGACGATCCCTTGTATGCCCAGGTACGCGAAACCGCTGGCAATACCGCCGTACTGGCCACCTTGCGCGACTACAGTCACGGCAAGAACAACGTCTGGGGCATTACGGCTCGCAACCGCGAACAGAACTTTGCCCTGAACCTGTTGATGAACCCGGATTTTGATTTCGTCTCCCTGCTGGGCCATGCCGGTACGGGTAAAACGCTGCTGGCCCTGGCCAGTGCGTTGACCCAAACCCTGGAGACCAAGCGCTACAACGAGATCATCATCACCCGTGCCACCGTGCCTGTAGGGGATGACATCGGCTTCCTGCCCGGTACCGAGGAAGAAAAAATGCAGCCCTGGATGGGTGCGCTTGAGGACAACCTGGAAGTGCTGCATCTGGGCACCGGCAAGTCCTCCAGCAACCTGAACAACCCACAAGGCGCCGAGGCTCCACGCAACTCCACCATGGAACTGGTGCGCTCCAAGATCAAGGTCAAATCCCTGAGCTTCATGCGCGGTCGTACCTTCATGAACAAGTTCCTGATCATCGACGAGGCGCAGAACCTGACGCCCAAGCAGATGAAAACACTGGTGACGCGCGCAGGTCCAGGAACTAAAATTGTCTGCTTGGGCAATATTGCCCAGATCGACACGCCCTACCTGACCGAGGGCAGTTCGGGGCTGACCTACGTAGTAGATCGATTCAAAGGCTGGCCGCATGCAGGCCACATTACCTTGCAACGTGGTGAGCGCTCCCGTCTGGCCGATTACGCCAGCGACGCACTCTAAACCGAATCGCTACTCACTCAAACCGGGTCCTGGACCCGGTTTTTTTTTACCGCCAGGCTGCATCAAGGCCAACAAGCACAGCAAAGACGCAGCGTGGGGGATTTTTAATGACTGTTATGAAACGTACCGCACAGCCCATCGGGCTTACCATGGGCGATGCCGCTGGCATAGGCCCGGAAATTATTGCCCGCCTGATTGTTGAAGGCCTGCCCCACCCCGCCGTAGCCTATGGCGATGCGGGTGCGCTGCGCCGTGCCCTGACACTGATTGGCGCCGACCAGGACTGGCACGTCGAGGAGGTGGAGCAGCCTGTTTGCACACCCAAGGGGGTCATTGCCGTCCTGAATCGCTGGCAAGCCCTGCCCGACGATCTGCCCTATGGCGAAGTTAACGCTCAGGCCGGACGCGGCGCCTACGAATACCTGTGCCACGCTATTGATGATGCCCAAGCCGGTCTGATCCGTGCCATCGTCACCGCCCCACTGAACAAGCTGGCCATGCAAAAAGGCGGTATCGATGCCCCTGGCCACACCGAGATTCTGGCCGAGCGCAGCCACACCGAGCACTACGCCATGATGCTGGCTAACGAACACTTGCGCTCCATTCTGGTCACCATTCATGAGCCGCTGGCCCGTGTCCCTTCCCTGATTACTACAGAACGCGTCTTGCAAACCATCCGGCTGGCACAGTTGGCCTGCACCCAGGCCGGGATCGCCAAGCCCCGTGTGGCTGTGGCAGGCTTGAACCCCCATGCCGGTGAGGGTGGCAAATTCGGCTCTGAGGATATTGAGCAGATCACACCGGCTATTGAACAAGCCTGCGCCGAAGGCATCCAGGCCAGCGGCCCCTGGCCCGGCGACACGATCTTCATGCGGGCTCGTCAGGGAGAGTTCGATATTGTGGTGGCCCAGTACCATGACCAGGGGCTGATTCCCATCAAGCTGCTGGGTCTGGACGAAGGCGTGAACGTGACGGTAGGTCTGCCCTTTATTCGCACCAGTGTCGACCACGGCACCGCGTACGACATTGCCGGACAGGGTAAGGCCGACGCCTCCTCCCTGGGCTATGCCTACCGTATGGCTCTTTCCATGAGCGCGCATCAAGCATGATCAGGCGCTTACCGATTGACCCGTTTTTGCTGAAGCTGTTTGCCACTGTTGCTCTTGCCAGCCTGCTGCCCGCCCAAGGTTGGGGCGTGCCTCTGTTCCAACACATCACGCAGATCGCGATTGCCCTGCTGTTCTTTCTGCATGGTGCCCGCCTGTCTCGTGAGGCTATCTGGGGCGGCTTGTCCCACTGGCGTTTGCACCTGTTGATTCTGTCCGTCACCTTTGTGCTCTTCCCTATTCTGGGCAGTGGCGTGGCGGCTGTGCTGCGTCCCTGGCTAACCGACAATCTGTACCTGGGAATTCTGTTTCTGGCTTGCCTGCCCAGCACCGTGCAATCTGCGGTGGCGCTGACCGCAATGGCTAGAGGGAATGTGCCGGTGTCGATTTGCAGCGCCTCGGCCTCCACCTTGCTGGGGGTGTTCATCACTCCCCTTCTGGTCGGCATCATGCTGGCAGGTGCCACCAGCGCCCAGGCCACCGTGTCGCTGGAGGCGGTGGGAAAGATCATGCTGCAGCTATTTTTCCCCTTTGTCTTCGGGCATATGCTGCGTCCCCTGATCGGCGCCTGGGTCATGAAGCGCCAGCAACTGCTGAAAGTCGTGGATCAAGGCTCGATTCTGCTAGTGGTGTATACGGCTTTTTCAGGCGCGGTGGTGGGCGGTCTGTGGTCCTCCACCCCATTGAGTGCCTTGGGACTGATTGTGCTGTCCAACGCCGTTCTGCTGACCTTGGCGCAAGTGCTGGCCTGGAACCTGGGGCGCTGGCTGGGCTTTTCCTTTGAGGACCGTGTCAGCCTGCTGATGTGTGGTTCCAATAAAAGCCTGAGCAGCGGCATCCCGATTGCCAACGTGATTTTCCCCAGTGCCATGGTCGGGCCTATCATCTTGCCGATCATGTTGTTTCACCAGTGGCAGCTACTGGTATGTGCATGGCTGGCGAAAAGACTGGCGGCTCGAAGTGAAAACTAAGAGGACGGCGAACCACCTTGCCTGACTACCCATACACGCTGAACGATGAATAAAAAAGAGGCATACCAAGGTATGCCTCTTTTTTGTCCTGACATCTGGCAAACGGCCTCACAAGCCCGCGCACTGAAGCAGCCACTGTGCTTTTTAATTGGGCATGTAATCCAGAAAGCGCGTGCTGGCTCCGGCGAAGGTCAAGCGAACCGAACCAATAGGACCGTTACGCTGTTTACCAATAATAATTTCAGCCGTGCCTTTATCGGGCGAGTCCGGGTTGTAGACCTCGTCACGGTAAATAAACAAGATCAAGTCAGCATCCTGCTCAATAGCGCCGGATTCGCGCAAGTCACTCATCACTGGGCGCTTGTTGGGCCGTTGCTCCAGGCTTCGGTTCAACTGCGACAAAGCAATCAAGGGACAGTTCAATTCTTTGGCCAGACCTTTCAAGGAACGACTGATTTCAGAAATTTCCGTTGCCCGGTTCTCGCCACCGCTTGAGGACATCAGCTGCAAATAGTCGATGATGATCAAGCCCAGTTGGCCACACTGTCGCGCCAGACGTCGAGCCCGTGCACGCACTTCCATGGACGACAGGCCGGGCGTTTCATCAATGTAAATCTGGGCCTCCTGCACCTGCTGCACGGCATGTGTCAGACGGGGCCAATCGTCGGCTGTCAGCTTGCCGGTACGCATACGGTGCTGGTCCAGCAAACCGACCGAACCGACCATACGCATGGCCAACTGCACCGCGCCCATTTCCATGGAGAATACGGCAACGGGCAAACCTTGGGCAATCGCAACGTGCTCGCCAATATTCATGGAGAACGAAGTTTTACCCATGGAAGGACGACCCGCCACAATCACCAGGTCGCCTGGCTGCAAGCCTGACGTCATCTTGTCCAGGTCAATAAAGCCAGTTGGGACCCCGGTTACTTCCGAATCGCCTTCGCGGTGATACAGCTCGTCAATACGTTCCACCACCTGGCTTAGCAGGGGCTGGATTTCCAGAAAGCCCTGCGAACCACGCGCCCCTTCCTGGGCAATCTGAAACACACGGGTTTCCGCCTCGTCCAGAATCTGCCGGGCCTCCTTGCCCTGCGGATTGAAGGCGGCCGAGGAAATATCATCAGCAACGGTGACCAGCTTGCGCAGCGTGGAACGTTCGCGAACGATCTCGGCGTAGCGACGAATATTGGCCGCCGATGGCGTGTTGTGAGCCAGCGCATTCAAATAGGCCAGCCCACCCACCTCCTCCTGCTTGCCTGCAACCGACAAGGACTCAAAGACCGTGACGACGTCGGCAGGACGGGCCAGACCAATCAAGCGGGTAATGTGTTGCCAGATCAGCTTGTGATCAAAACGATAAAAATCCTCGTCGGTGACAATATCGGCCACCCGGTCAAACGCGGCATTATCGAGCAACAAGCCACCGAGCACCGACTGCTCCGCCTCAATGGAATGAGGCGGGACCCTGAGGTAATCCAGCGTTGAATCGGATTTGGCTGACTTGCTTTCCATGCATATACCTTCAAATCAAGGAAAAAAATCGACGCCGCAGCCAACAGAATGTGTTGTGCGGGCTTGAACAGTATGTGTATCTGGGGTCAGAACAGTCAGGCTCAACAGCGTGCTGGGCTGACAGGACCGAATGCGGCAATACAGTCACGCCGCAGGCGTGCTGGCTCTCTTCAAACAGAATGAAGAGAAAACAAAAAAGCCGGCTTGCACCGGCTTTTTTGAGCTTGGCAGATACACTCCATGAAAGAATGTACCATGCGTCAACGCGCTAGTCTTAGGCTACGTCGCCTTGAACCACAACGTTGATTTCAGCGATCACGTCAGGGTGCAGAACAACCTGAACGGGGTACTCGCCAATGGCTTTCAGGTGACCGTCTGGCAGACGAACCTGAGTCTTGACCAGGTCGGCAAAGCCGGCATTTTGCAATGCATTGGCGATGTCCATGGTGGTCACGGAACCAAACAAACGACCGTCCACGCCGGCTTTTTGAACCAGGGTGAAAGCTTGGCCGTTCAGCTTTTCGTTCTGAGCCTGAGCAGCGGCCAGCTTTTCAGCTTGCAGCTTTTCCAGTTCGGCACGGCGTGCTTCGAACTCTTGCAGAGCGGCAGCCGTAGCACGGCGAGCAACTTTGCGTGGCAGCAGGAAATTACGGGCGTAACCATCACGTACGCGCACAACGTCACCCAGATTACCCAGGTTGGCGACTTTTTCGAGCAAAATAACTTGCATGACTAAGGTTCCTCTGGATTATTTGTGGTTGTCGGTGTACGGCAACAGAGCCAGGAAACGAGCGCGCTTGACAGCGGTGTCCAGCTGACGCTGGTAGTGAGCTTTGGTGCCCGTCAAACGTGCAGGGATGATCTTGCCATTTTCCTGGATGAAATCACGCAGGGTGTCCAGATCTTTGTAATCAATTTCTTCAACGCCAGCGACGGTGAAGCGGCAGAATTTGCGGCGCTTGAACAGTGGGTTCTGTTGTGCAAATTTGCGTTTTTTGTCTTTGCCTCTACGGAAAGCCATTTTGTGCCTCGTTAGTAACCGGGCTATACCCGGAAGAATTCAGTGTGATGCGAGGTGTTGAACACTTCGCGACGATCGAGCCAGACCAGTCAAACCGTAACAGAGCCTTGTCCCGGAAAGTGACGCTGATATTGCTGTACATGCAGCACCAGACGCGTCGAACCTTTACGGGCTGGGGCAATAAAACCTTGTAGCTGCAAACGGGCTCCCAAAGGAGTGTCTGCCAGACCCAGTGCATTATTTCCCAAAGCCACTACCTGCATCGTCAAAGCGATTTGCCGGGAGTGACCGGCTTCCATTACGGAAGATTCGTGTTCCAGGACCAATTCCAGAGCTGGGACACCAGCCGGCGTATAACGCAAGGGCTTGATGTCGACAAGCTGACCGGCAAGAGAGAACTGGTTCACGTAGTCGGAGCTATTACTCTTCAGCTTGAGCTTCGGCTTCAGCAGCTGCAGGAGCGCTGGCTTCAGTACTTGCTTTACGTGCTTCTTCGCGTTCGACGGACTTCATCATGACCGAAGCGCCTTCAGGGGCTTTCTTCGTGCCAGCGACGAGGTAACGCAAGATAGCGTCGTTGTAGCGGAAGGAATGCTCCAGCTCGTCCAGGGTGGACTGACCGCATTCGATGTTCAGGCACACGTAGTGAGCCTTGACCAGTTTCTGGATTGGGTAAGCCAATTGACGGCGGCCCCAGTCTTCCAGACGATGAATAGCACCGCCTTCGGAAGTAACAATCGCCGAATAGCGCTCGATCATGGCGGGCACTTGCTCGCTTTGATCGGGATGCACAATGAACACTACTTCGTAGTGACGCATGGAACAACTCCTTGTGGATATCGCCTACTACCCGCTGTAAAACCAGTCAGGCACCAAGCGCGACAGCCCGCCCATTCAATCCGGGTCGAGCAAGAAACCATAGATACTAGCACCAAGAAAGGCTGGCTGACAAGCCAAAAGCCTTAGCCCTGCACGCTTGCGTAGGCAGAGTGATTATGAATCGACTCAAAATTCTCGGCTTCGATGCTATAACGCAACACTCCGGGCAAGCTGCGCACGCTGACGGCTACATCACGCACCAGATCTTCGACGAATTTGGGATTGTCGTACGCGTATTCGGTAACGTACTTTTCGTCAGTACGCTTGAGCAAGCCCCACAGCTGGCAGGACGCTTGCTCTTCAACCGATTTGATCAGCGTAGGCAAGTCCAGCGCAGCCGGATCCGCAAACACGGCCTGCACGGTAACGTGCGAGCGCTGATTATGCGCACCGTACTCTGAAATTGCCTTGGAGCACGGGCACAGGCTGGTAACCGGAACCAGCACGGACAACTCAAATTCAGGCTGGGCATCCACACCGACACGTGCTGTCCAGCTGACGGTGTAATCCATCAGGCTGGCCACACCGGATACGGGCGCCACTTTTTCCAGGAAAACGGGGAAGGTGGCTGTCATGTCGCCACGCCCGGCATTGAGCAAAGGCAACATGGCCTGGGCCATCTGCACAAAACCAGCGGGCGTCATGGCTTGACGGCGGTACTCTTCCAGCAAAGCCACAAAGCGCGACATATGGGTGCCTTTTTCTTCGGGCGGCAAGGCCACCGTCAACTCCCATTGCGCCACGGTGGGCACGGCCTGCCCTTGCAGGTCCAGCATCATCGGATGCCGCACCCCGCGCACACCCACGCGCTGAATCGCAACACGGCGTGTATCCGTGCTGCTTTGCACATCTGGCATGGCCAAAGGCGATTCCGACACTGTATTCATATCCATCAGGTTCAGCTACGACAGAGCCGCAACCGTAAATAAAAACAATAATGAATTATTATCTTACGCTTATCGCACGCGAGGTTCGATAACCTTAATAAGAACGCGCATATTGGGGTATTTAAACCCTAAACTGTGCAGAAATTGCCTCACGCCTCAAGCAAACTTGAGAAACGTTCACGAATGGAGCGCTCGATGCCTGCGGCATCCAGGCCCAGATCCTGAGCAATTTTCTTCTGATCGCCGTGGTCGATGAACTCGTCGGGGTAGCCCAGTTGCAATACCGGCATCACCAGCGCTTCACGGCTGACAAACTCCAGCACCGCGCTGCCTGCGCCCCCCATCAAACAGCCCTCTTCCACAGTCACAAAAGCCTGATGGCCTTGTGCCAGCTCTTGCAGCAAGGCTTCGTCCATAGGTTTTACAAAACGCATGTCTACCACGGTAGCGTCCAGAACCTCGGCTGCTTTCAGCGCCTCGTGCAACACGGGACCAAAAGCCAGAATGGCCAGGTTCTTGCCCTGACGGCGCAGATTGGCCTTGCCCAGCGGCACGGTATGGAGCTCCTGATCCACTTCAGCACCAATACCCGCTCCGCGCGGATAGCGCACCGAGCTGGGCCCTGGGTGCTGATAACAACAGGTCAGCAGCAAGCGGGTTTCGTTTTCGTCCGACGGCGTGGCCACCACCATGTTCGGAATGCAGCGCAGAAAGGCGATGTCGTAATTACCGGCATGCGTTGCCCCGTCTGCGCCCACAATACCGGCGCGATCCAGCGCAAAAGTGACATCCAGATTCTGCAAGGCCACATCGTGAATCAGTTGATCGTAGCCGCGCTGCAAAAAGGTAGAGTAAATCGCCACAACCGGCTTTTGCCCCTCACAGGCCAAACCACCGGCAAAGGTCACGGCGTGCTGTTCGGCGATACCCACATCGAAATAACGACGAGGGAATTGTTGCTCGAACTCCACCATGCCACTGCCTTCACGCATGGCGGGGGTAATACCGTACAGACGTTGGTCCTGCCTGGCCATATCGCACAGCCACTGACCGAAAATCTGTGTAAAGGTAGGGCGCGGCTTGGTCGTAGGAGTCACCAAACCCACAGAAGGATCGAATTTGCCGGGACCGTGATAGAGCACCGGGTCGGCTTCAGCCAGCTTGTAGCCCTGCCCTTTACGGGTCACCACATGCAGGAACTGCAAACCACCCAGATCACGCAGATTGCTCAAGGTAGAGACCAGCGCATCCAGATCGTGGCCATCAATCGGGCCTACGTAGTTAAAACCCAGCTCTTCAAACAACGTGGCCGGAGACAGAATCCCCTTGGCGTGGCCTTCAAACTTGCGCGCCAGCTCCAGAACAGGCGGGACATGCTGCAAGACAGTACGGCCTACATTCTTGGCAGCGGCGTAGAACCGGCCCGACATCAGGCGAGCCAGATAATGATTCAGGGCACCCACCGGCGGCGAGATCGACATGTCGTTGTCGTTCAACACCACCAGCACATTTACATCGGGCGTCACACCGGCATTGTTCAGGGCTTCAAACGCCATACCGGCCGTCATCGCGCCATCACCGATCACGGCAATGTGCTGACGCTCGATCCCGGCATTGCGCGAGGCCACGGCCATTCCCAGCACTGCGGAAATCGAGGTTGAGGAATGCGCCGTACCAAAGTCGTCGTACTCGGACTCGGAGCGCTTGGGAAAACCGGAGATGCCATCTTGCTGACGCAAACCACTCATCTGATCGCGGCGGCCAGTCAGAATTTTGTGCGGATAGGACTGGTGACCCACATCCCACACGATACGGTCGTGGGGAGTCTCGAACACATAGTGCAAGGCAGTGGTCAATTCAACCGTGCCCAGATTGGACGACAAATGCCCACCGGTTTTGGATACGGATTGCAGAACAAACTCGCGCAGTTGTCGTGCCAGCTCGGGAAGATCACGTTGATCAAGCTGGCGCAAGTCGGCGGGAGACTGGATCTGCTCTAGGGAAACGGTTGTCATACTAAAGACGTCTATCCGGGCAAATAAGTGAAACGACTGTCTAAAAACAATCGCCAATCGGCTATTGTAAAACGCTTCGCGGCCTGTGCCAAAGTAGCACAGGCCCGCGTCGCTTAATGATTGCGACCCACGATGTAATCAGCCAGTTGCGTCAGACGTGCCGCAGCAGGTCCCAAAGGACGCAAGGCCAACTGGGCCTGCTCATTCAGAGCACCGAGCAACTCGCGCGATCCGTCCATACCCAGGATGGAGACATAGGTGGGCTTGTTATCGGCGGCATCTTTGCCAGCCGTCTTGCCCAGCGTGGCGGTGTCAGCCGTCACATCCAGAATATCGTCCACGACCTGGAAGGCCAGACCGACTGCCTGGGCGTACTCTTCCAAACCATTACGCACGGTAGAGGAAGCACCCGCCACAATACCACCCAGCAAAACGCTGGCTTGCAACATGGCGCCAGTTTTCATGCTGTGCATCTCTTGCAACTGATCACGGTCCAGAGCAATGCCCACGCTGGCGCAATCAATAGCCTGACCACCGGCCATACCGGCACTGCCCGCAGCCTGCGCCAACTGGGTAATGGCTTGCACAATCAAGGCAGGGGCAATTGGCATTTGTGCCAACAACTCAAAGGCCAAGGGTTGCAAGGCATCGCCAGCCAGCATGGCGCACGCTTCATCAAACTGAACATGGGTGGTCGGGCGACCACGACGCAATTTGTCGTCGTCCATGCACGGCAAATCGTCGTGAACCAGCGAGTAGGCGTGGATCAATTCCACCGCCGCCGCTGCCAACTCCAATGCTTTCAATTGGGCAGCGGCCATGGGCTTGCCTTGCAAGGCAGCCTCACCGGCGGCATACACCAAGGCAGCGCGCACGCGCTTGCCACCACCCAGCACGGAGTAGCGCATGGCTTCGTGCAAACGAGCAGGTTCCTGGCTGACAGGGGGCAGCAATTGTTCCAGTACGGTCTCAGTCTGCTCAACCCGCGCCTGCAGCCAATCAGAAAAACTGGTAGAACTCATCTTAACTATCTCCAACAGCTTCATCCCCGGACAAGGGGCGCAGCAGATTGCCTTGCAATACGCTGACTTGTTCTTGTGCAAGGTCCAGCTTGCGCTGACACAATTGGGCTAACTCCACGCCCTGCTCATAAGCTTGCAAAGCCTGCTCCAGCGGCAATGCCCCGCTTTCCATGCGAGCGACCAGCGCTTCCAGTTGTGCCAGAGCGGACTCGAAATCCTGCTGGGCTGGCGCCTGGGCGCTTTGATTATCATCGCGAGATTTAACCATAACTATTCCTGATCAATGAGGGCCGTCAGGACTGGCTGAGACCCAATTGGAAGTGGCATTGTACGGGAGGCGGCGGCTTGCTGCCCTTCCCAAGGAGTACTTTCTACTTTGGGACCGCTCCACAGCAAAAAAGCCGCTCCGGAGCGGCTTTCTCAGCACCAGAAACTCAGGGCGTTGAACTAGCTGCGCGCAACAGGTCGGCTGGCGTCACTGACCCATTCACTCCAGGAGCCGGGATAAATGCTGGAGCCAGACAAACCGGCCAACTCCATGGCAAAAAGATTGTGACAAGCTGTAATACCGGAACCACACTGGTGCACAACCATCTCTGCCGAAATCGCTCCCAGCAAGTCCTGAAACTCCTGGCGCAGCTGATCGGCCGGTTTGAAACGCCCCTGTTCACCCAGATTATTCAGATGCGACCGGTTAAGCGCATCGGGGATATGACCTGCGACCGGGTCCATCGGTTCCACGTCACCGCGATATCGCTCGGCAGCACGTGCGTCCAATACGGTAAAGATAGGTTTGGACAGGTTTTTCAGTACCTGCTCGGTCTGCACAGTAGGCATGGCAGCCTGCTCAGGCACACTCAATTTAGCAGCTGCTGGTACAGGCTTGGCCGGGCCGCTTTCTTCGGCTCCGCCCAACTGCTGCCAGGCCTGCCAGCCCCCATCCAGAATGGCGACTTGAGGATGCCCCAACCAGCGCAGCATCCACCACATATGGCTGGCGAATAAAGAACCTTGGGCGTCGTAGACCACGACCTGCATACCATCACGCAAGCCGTTTTTCTGCAAAAGCTGCGCCAGCTCCTGACGGCTGGGCAAAGGATGACGGCCATTCAGACCCGTCTTGGGTGCCGCCAGATCCAGCTCGTGATCCAGAAACACGGCGCCCGGAATATGCCCCTGTTCGTAAGCGCGTCGTCCTGCCTGATGGTCGGCCAAATCATGGCGTACATCCAGAATCAGCCACTCCGAATTATTCAGATTGGCCTGGACCTGCTCTGCACTAATCAGAAATTCAAACACGTTCTGCCTCCTTGACGGGAGCCTGCTCCGCTGTCGCGGCCTGACCTCGCAAGATACGATCCTCGCTGTAGGTACGCCAGGCCGACAACAGACCAGACCCAATAATCAATGCCATACCTGCCCAGGCTAACCAGTCAGGCACATCACCCCAGAAAGCAATGCCAATCAGGGCGGCGAAAATAATGGTGGTGTATTGCAAGGCTGCGGTCAACAAGGCCGAGCCCAAGCCAAAAGCACGCGTCATGGTCAATTGCCCGAACAAGCCGGACAGGCCCACGCCCAGCAAGGCCAGCCACGCGCGCCAGCTCAACTCGCGCCAGCCTTCCCACAAAAGTCCAACCAGGCTGGAACAGACGACAAAACAGGAGAACAGCAGCACGGTGCGCCATTCTGGCTCCCCAGAGCGCCCTAGGGCACGTACCTGCATCATGGCCACCGCGCTCAAGGCGCCAGCACACAGGCCCAGCATGGCAGCCCACCATTGGTCTGGCGTAATGCTGGGGCGCAGGACACCGATCACGCCCATAAAGCCCAGCAACACGGCAATCAGACGCACAGGGTCACGCTGGGTGCCACCCCAGGCAAGCATCCAGAAAGCAATAAACAAGGGAGCGGTGTAGTTCAGGCTGACCGCGGTGGACAAGGGCAGATTAGCCAGAGCCAGAAAGCCCAGCCACATGGAACTGACCCCGGAGACATTACGCCGGACATGCAGTTTCCAGCTTTGAGGAGCCAGCCTCAAACCACGGCTTTTAGCCCAGAACACCAGAAGAAGAACCGAGGGCACACCCCGGAACAAAACAATTTGCGCCATCGACGCCCCGGCATCGGCGGACACTTTGACACAGGCCCCCATAATGGCAAACATGGCGCAGGCTACCAGCATCCATAATGACTGCATGTGATCAAACCAGATTCAGTAATAAGGGTAGGGTAGGAACGGTTCATTACTGAACCATCCCCCCCTAAGAACCGGACTTGCGACTTTCACCGCATCCGGCTCAAGCACAACACGTCCAGTAGAGAAAGGATTTTCAGATTATATCTCTGATCACCTTTGCCGTCTGGACTCGAAGCCCTTATCGGGCCGGTTTCGCTACCTGCAAACCAAGGGCGTGCACCCGTATGTGACAGACAGAGTGCAAAAGCACCCGGTTCGATAGGGCGTCTGACCCACCATCCATCCGATAAACCAGGTGGTGGTCATGCCATCCGCTCTCGTAGTCCAGAGGTTCCCCGCACAAGGCGCAGCGCCCTGCTTGGGATACATATAGTTTTGCAGTCTCGGTTCGATAGGCGATGCGTTTAAGCAGCCGCTTCGTCCTTAACTGTTCACCATAGACCTCCCACGATGGATCAAATGGGTTGTACTCCCCCTTGATTTTCTCGTGTCTCACGATCTCTGTATCAGCGAGCTTCAACAGGGTGATCGGGAAGGAGCCTTCTTCTGTCCATATCGTTGCAGCAAACTCGTTCCGACCGGCGATGCTTTGCCAATAACGGCGATGGCACCACGGTCGGGACTTATTCGGATGCCGTCGTCTCGACCAACGCACGAGGCGCCAGTAGATCAGATTATCCATCCGACTGAAGGTTTCTTTCGCCACCACCGGTTGGTGGTACTGCGCCCAGCCCCGTAAAACGGAGTTGAGCTTGGCAATGAGATCCTCCTGTTTCACCATTAAGTGCGTTTTTACGATCTCTCTGACCTTGCGATAGAACGCTTGCACGTTCTTCTTGCTTGGCTTGATGAGCAACTTTCCTTTGTATTTGCGAAAGTTCCATCCCAGAAAATCAAAGCCTTCGTCCATGTGTACGACTTTCGTCTTTTCCGGCGATAGTCGCAGTCCTCGTTGTGCAAGGAAGGCTTCTACCCACGGCTTGATTTCAGTTTCTAACAGCTCTTTCGAGTTGCCAGTGATCACAAAATCGTCGGCGTACCGGATCACATTGACTTTCAGCTTCGCGGCTTTCGTCTTTCCGTAGCACGTACTGAGGTACGCTTTCAGGTCTGACTCCAGCCCGTTCAAACATACATTCGCCAACGTGGGCGAGATGATTCCGCCTTGCGGCGTTCCTTCTTCAGTAGGCGAGAGGCGGCCCTTGTGGACTACCCCGGCTTTCAACCACTTACGCAGGACGACCTTGTTCATGGGAACGTGGTCAACCAGCCATTGGTGGTTAATGTGGTCAAAACAGCCTTGTATATCCGCCTCCAACACCCATTGAGCCGCAATTTTTCTGGATGTGCAGACAAATATCTGTCCCATTGCGTCCGCCGTTGAGCGTTGTTTCCGAAAGCCGTAGCTGTTCGGGTCGCTCGTGGTTTCTGCCACGGGTTCAAGCCCCAGCAAATGCAAAGCCTGCATCGCCCGGTCAAACAGCGTGGGAATGCCCAAGGGGCGTTCCTTACCGTTCGCTTTGGGGATGTAAACCCGCCGCAAGGGAAGAGGCTTGTAACCTCTTTGCTGCCTTAACCTGCCTATCGCCGCCCGTTTCAGGGCAGGAGTCTCCCAAAGCTGGCGATCGACACCGGCCGATCGCTTGCCTTGGTTTTCAGTAACTCGTCTTACCGCCAAGGCTCTGGCGGAAAACGAGTGGGTTAAAGATCGTTGCAGGGCCTTGACCCTGCGCCAATCATTATCCCGCGTCGCCTTCGCGATACGTTGCTGCGTTGTTCGCACGAATTGCTCGACTCGATGCCAATCAATGGCGTGCCAGTCTTGCGGCTCATGTGAGGACGCAGAACCACGGGGAGTGGTCTTTCTCATGCTTTCCTCTTTCCGGTTATCCCGTTAAAAGGACGCACAACGTCCCCGAAGGGATGGTGTACATCCCCTCGGGGTGGTTTGAACGTTTGCAGTCGTCTTGCGACGGTTGCACCTAGTGGAAGTGGGCGTGCTTTCGCACCGGAGCAGAGCCCTATGCCACCCATTACAGGCGGCCATTCGCTTTTTCCACTCTCCCATACCCCCTCATCCAACAGCTTGCCTTGCGGTTTGCCTGCCAGAGGTGTTTACACACCTTGGCGGATAGTGGGGCTTACCACGTTCCCTGATCTACCGACCAACTACGATTTGCATCGCAGTTGGACTCTCCGTTTAGGACTCATCTCTCCTGGGACTGTTTTAGTGACGACGTGTGTGAAGCTTCCACTCACACAGCCAACAGCACACCATTTTGGTTATGGCCTGATAGCAGATTCAGCCATTCAGTAATTACCCAGGTTCCAACGATGATTCACATTACATTGCCCATACGGAACTAGCCTAGCCCCTTAACCGCCTTTCTGCTGGCAGTGTCCACCCTGACCCTCACAGGTCAAAAAGTGCCGCTTACGCGGGGGTACGTTGTCTGGTGAGCTTCGCACCCGTCCATTACTGGTCGAGCACGTCACCGTAGGCTACATGTGGTCGTACACACGGTTATGGCACTTCCTTTCAGAAGGCATAACAAGGCAGATCAGAGCTTGCGCTCTGCGGTTTCACGTTATCCAAGTCAAATAGTTTTACGCACACAAAGAGGTCCATTCGGTATAGCAAGGATGCCGTATGGATTACTCTGGTTTGGAGTGTCTAGTTGCCCTGTTGGGCAGTCTAGGGGCGTAAGAGTACGGACGAGCGTTTGATAAACGTCGCCGTAAGGCAGAGTCTCTTCCGTAGAAGTGTTTCTGTCGTTTAAGACGCCAGCCAAGGCTGGGTCATTGACTTGTGTCAGGCACCGGGGTGCGCTGACTGATAGCAGTGAAGTACTACCCTGAACCTGCTCCTTGGGGGAGTAGGTCGTTCGGTTCTCAAGGGTTGAACCGACGCAGAAGCGACATCTACGTGTCGCACGAAAGCCATTACTATACTCCCCACCTTGTAAAAGTGGACCGGTAACCCCATATCCAGACCACTTACGCAACAGCAAGAACCTCGGCGCAAGAAACTATCTTGCCCGGAAGCTGACTAAAAGCTGAATATTTTATTTTCACGCCTGGAATCAAGGCTAAAATTCGCGCAGATCGTGTTCTCACGATCACGATTTTTTCTGTTACACCGGAATCCGCATTCATGAAACGAATTGTCCTTTTCTTAATCACCAACCTGGCCGTCATGCTGGTGCTCAGCGCCTCCATGAATATTTTGGGTGTGGGACGTTACCTGAACGCGCAAGGTCTGGACCTGACTCAATTGCTGATTTTCTCGGCTTTGGTCGGTTTTACCGGCGCCATTATCTCCTTGCTGATGAGCAAATGGATGGCCAAGCAAAGCGTGAACGCCCGTGTCATTGACCCTAATGCCCCCGCCAATGCCGAAGAGGCCTGGCTGGTCGATACCGTGCACCAACTGGCCGACCGTGCCGGTATTGGCCGCCCCGAAGTGGCCATTTACGAAGGCGAGCCCAATGCCTTTGCCACCGGCGCTTTCAAGAATGATGCTCTGGTCGCCGTGTCCACCGGCTTGCTGCGCGGCATGACCGAAGAAGAAGTCATGGCGGTGCTCGGCCACGAAGTTGCCCACATTGCCAATGGCGACATGGTCACCCTGACCCTGATCCAAGGCGTGGTGAACACCTTTGTGATCTTTCTGGCCCGTCTGGCCGGCTACTTTGTTGACCGCGTGCTACTGCGCAACGATCGCGATGTGGGCATGGGTTACTACGCCTCGGTCTTCGTGTTTGAGCTGATTTTTGGCGTGCTGGCCTCCATCATCGTGGCCTGGTTCTCGCGTCAGCGTGAATACCGTGCCGATGCCGGTTCCGCTCAGTTGCTGGGTTCGCGTCAGCCCATGATTCACGCGCTGGCCCGTCTGGGCGGCATGGCTCCTGGCGAACTGCCCAAGAACTTTGAAGCCTCCGGTATTTCGGGTGGTCGTTCGATCAGCGCGATCTTCGCCTCCCACCCCCCTATCGCTGCACGTATTCAGGCTTTGCAAAGCGCTCAATCCGTCTAAGATCCCAGGCAGCCTGAACGGCACAGCCAAATAAAATGCCCCAAAAGCCTGTGTGCTTTTGGGGCATTTTTTATGCCTTGGCGCAAAGTTAGCGTATGGGCTGCCGGACAATCATCTTGTGCCGACTCGACGACGCTTTGCTCCAATCACTCAGATAGATCTCGTGATACACGCCCAAAGGCTCCAGCCCTTCCTGCGGCAGGAACTTCGTATAGAGCTGCGACAACAAAGCTGACAGATCGGCTGGGGAGCCCACATGCATCACCTGCACGCACTTGCCCTCCGTCACGGCTTCCCACCTGGGAGCTGGAGCGTTCCCCAACTGAGCACGCATCTGGGCCACCGCGCCTTCCAGACCCGCCTTATCGGTCCATACAGGCAAGGTCACTTGTACACGCCACTGCCAGTTTTCCCGCCGCCCTGCTTCCACATCTTTCGGATCCGCAGCCCAGTACAGAACTTCGACCGGCGCTTCCATAAAGTCACGCCCCATGCGTTGGCGTGCCTCTCGACGGATAGGCTCAATAGCAAGCTGCAAGGTCTTGATAGCCGCTCCCACCGCAACAGGCTCGGGAGCACCTTTGCCATCCAGAATGGCAAACGGCAAAGTGGGCACATCCAGCACCCGAAAATGGTGCTGCAAAGGCGCATACAACATCTTCAGGGCTGGGATATCCTGGCTTAAATCGATCATGTTTTCGTAAGCCATAAAAAGGTCTCACCTAACTCCAAACCTAATCAGCAAAGTGATATTCCAAAATATCGTCACCGAACTCATCACGCTGGCCGCTTTCGATCCAGCCTAAACGACGATAGAAACCATAGGAGCGCACCTGAGGATCACTATTACAAGCCAGGAACAGGCGCGTAAAACCACGCCCCTGCAAGTCCTGCATCATCTGTGTCAGCAAACGACGGCCCAGACCCAGGCTTTCATAGTCGGGCAATAGCGCCAACACCATGATCTCGCCGCTCTCGCTATCACCGAAGCAATAGCCAGCCATCTGCCCATCGACCAGGGCCACATAGCCGGGGCAACTACCATCCTCAATACCTGCGGCCCAGCTTTCGGCGGTAATTCCCAAGGCGGCCAGATCCTCTTCAGAAAAAGCATTTTCACGAGTCAGTCCCCGGATACGCAGGCATTCGCGGGCGTCATCAGGCACTGCAGCGCGCAAGACTATCTTGCTCATTCACTACTCCAATATAAAAAGGGCAATGACGGCAAATCATCACGTCATCGACCATACAAAAGACTTAAGGGGTGTCAGTGTTGAGTTGGCTCAACCACTGGGCAGTGGCTTGCGGCGAGACCGAGGTATCGCGCCCGGACTGAATCACCAGAGTGGGGATAGCAATCCGTCGCAGCACCTCGGCCTGATCCAGATTCAGCATCTGCTGCCACCAATCGCGTCCATGTCCGCTCATCCGAGTATCCAGGCCGGCCCTGGCCTGCCTCAAAAATTCGCCCAAGCCATCAAGCATGGTTTGCTTGTCGGCAGCCGGCATCTCTTGGATTGAGGCGCTATAGAGCACATCATCCTGGAACCAGCGCCCGCCGCCATTAAAACTGATGGCCGCATCCAGATGCGAAGTCTGGGCCGCCAGCAAATGAACAATCACCGCTCCCTCGCTGCCACCCAAGGCAAAAAGCTTGTCATAGCGGGTCTGACTTTGCAGCTGTTTTAAAACCGCATCCAGATCAGCCACACGCTGTTGGGGCTGGTCGCGCTGAATATAGTCTGTCGGGCAGTCGCTACGCTCGGGATCGTCGCTATCAGGCAGCGCGGCCGTCAGCGCATATTTTTCCACCGCCAGCACCTGGGCTTGTGGACGAGCCTTGGCCAGGGTTTCCCAAACAACTTTCTTGTGCGCCACGCTATTGCAATCCGAGCCTTGCACAATCAGAAGCAACTCATGCACACCTTCTTGAGGGGCGATGGCAGGCTGGACGTAATAATGAATGGTGCTGCCATCTGCACGCGCCAATTCATGTAGCTGCGTTTGAGCATAAGCCTGGCTGCCCACGACCCCAGAGATAGCAAGGCCCGCCAGGCGGGCCAGAGAAATTGAATAATCCATGCCGCACTGTGGCACAGAATGATGAAGATTTGATGGAGAAAAATGGCGGACTCGCCGCCATGAAAAGGGACCAGCCAGCAAAGAGCTGACCTGACCGGGGGAGACATCAAGCCATCACACCCTTTGCTGGCTGGTGTCCCGCCGCCGGTCGCCATTTGCCCAAAAAGACGACCGGACTGGCAAGACTCAAGGCTTCATGGGATTGGTCTTTTCTGGATTGATTTGATAGCGCTGCAAAGCATCGCTAACCAACGAGCGTGGCACCGAACCTTCGTCGGCCAAGGCCTTCAAGGCCGAGACCACGATAAAGTGCCGGTCCACTTCAAAGAACTCGCGCAGCGAGGCCCGTGTGTCGGAACGCCCAAAGCCGTCCGTACCCAAAACCAGCAAACGACGCTCCGGCAAAAAGGGCCGGATCTGCTCGCCCACAATCTTCATATAATCCGTGGCAACCACAATCGGGCCTGCATGCCCTTCCAGGCAAGACTGCACATAAGGGATACGCGGCTCGCTTTCCGGGTGCAAGGTGTTCCAGCGCTCCGTATCCAGGCCATCACGACGCAGTTGGTTCAGGCTGGGCGCACTCCACACATCGCTGGCCACACCAAAGTCCTCTTGCAGCAATTGTGCGGCAGCCAGCACCTCCATCAAGATAGAGCCACTGCCCATCAACTGCACACGCGGGGCCTTGGCTTTTTGCTGCGGTCCCGCCTGCAAGAGATACAGCCCTTTGATAATGCCCTGCTCCACCCCGTCCGGCATCTCGGGATGCGGGTAGTTTTCATTGAGCACGGTAATGTAATAGAACACGTCCTCCTGATCCTGATACATGCGACGAATACCATCCTGCATGATCACGGCCAGCTCATAGGAGAAGGTGGGGTCATAAGAGCAGCAGCTAGGCACCACGCTGGAGAGCACATGGCTATGACCATCATCGTGCTGCAAACCTTCGCCCATCAAGGTGGTGCGACCCGACGTTGCACCAAACAAGAAGCCTCGTGTCCGTGCATCCGCCGCAGCCCAGATAAAGTCCCCTACTCGCTGAAAACCGAACATGGAGTAGAAGATAAAGAGCGGAATCGTGGGCACACCATGATTGCTGTAGGCCGTGCCTGCTGCAATCCAGGAGGAGATTGCCCCGGACTCATTCAGGCCTTCCTGCAAGATCTGCCCGTCCTTGGCTTCTTTGTAATAGCTCAACTGGCCAGCATCCTGTGGCGTGTACAACTGCCCCAAGTACGAGTGAATACCAATCTGGCGGAACAGACCTTCCATACCAAAGGTGCGGGACTCATCCGGCACGATGGGCACAATCAATTTGCCCAGTACCGGGTCTTTCAACAAGGCGCTCAAAATACGCACAAAGGCCATGGTCGTGGACAAACCACGCTCCCCTGTGCCTTTCAACTGGGCCGCAAAGCTGTCCAGCGTGGGCACCGTCAAGGCCGGAACAGAGGTTCTTCGCGATGGCACAAAGCCACCCAAGGCAGCACGACGCTGCTGCAAGTACACCGCTTCCGGGCTGCCTGGCTCGGGGCGCAGATAAGGCAGCTCTTCCAGTTGTTCATCCGTAACGGGTAGCTGGAAACGATCCCGGAAGGCACGCACGGCATCTGCGCTCATTTTCTTGAGCTGGTGATTGATGTTCTGGCCTTCACCAGCCTCGCCCATACCAAAACCCTTCACGGTTTTCACCAGAATTGCGGTCGGCCCGCCATGGCTGTTACGTGCGGCTTGGGCATACGCGGCGTAGACCTTGTCGGGATCGTGACCACCACGGGCCAGGGCCCAGATGTCGTCGTCCGACAAATCCGCTACCAGTTCCAGCAGCTCGGGATATTTGCCAAAGAAATGCTCACGTACATAAGCGCCACTTTGGGATTTGAAGGTCTGATAATCCCCGTCCACGCATTCCATCATGCGCTTGCGCAACAGACCGGTTTTATCCTTGGCAAGAAGCTCATCCCAGCCTGCGCCCCAAATTACCTTGATGACATTCCAGCCTGCCGCACGGAAGTTCGCTTCCAGTTCCTGAATGACTTTGCTATTGCCACGCACAGGGCCGTCCAGACGTTGCAAATTGCAGTTGACCACGAAGATCAGGTTATCCAGCTTCTCACGCCCACCCACGGCAATGGCGGACAGGGACTCGGCCTGATCCATTTCCCCATCCCCCAGGAACGCCCAGACCTTGCGACCATCCATAGGCTTCAAACCACGGAAATCCAGATAGCGCATATAGCGTGCCTGATAGGCAGCCATCAAAGGCCCCAGGCCCATGGACACCGTGGGAAATTGCCAGAACTCGGGCATCAGGCGTGGATGCGGGTAAGACGACAAGCCACGACGGCCCGCCTCACGACGGAAGTTGTCCATCTGTTCATCATCCAGACGCCCTTCCACATAAGCACGGCCATAAATACCGGGGGCAGAGTGACCCTGTATATAGACCAGGTCACCATCAAAGCTTTCTGTGCGGCCCCGAAAAAAATGGTCAAAGCCCACGTCGTACAGAACGGCCGCGGACTGATAAGTAGCAATGTGTCCGCCCACATTGGAGTGCCGACCGGCACGCAGCACCATGACCATGGCGTTCCAGCGCACATAGGCATTGAGCTTGCGCTCCAGTTCCTTGTCACCGGGATACGGGGTTTGCTGATGCACCGGAATGGTATTCACATACGAGGTGGTCACGCGTGTGTACAGGTCACCGTGATGACGCGCATCGAAATCCAGCAATTGATCAATCAGATAGTGGGCACGGGGGCGTCCTACTGCCGCCGTGACCGATTCCAGGGCATCCAGCCACTCGGTCGTCTCTTGCGGGTCCACATCCGCAATCTGCAAAGCGTGATTCATAACAATCTCCAGGTGGATAGGCCGGATCCGCCACGCGACGTCCTCACGGCCTGAACAAGACGCAGGGCAGGACAGACCCTCACCCATACGATTGCAATTGCAACTACTTTATGAGCGCATCTTATCCGCGTATAATTGCATTTGCAACTAAAAAATAAATTCCTGGGGGAAAGAACGATGAGTCGCTCCGACACTGATCTGTGGTTTTCCTTTGTGCGCGCGCACCGTAGCACCCTGAAAGAAATCGAACGCAGACTGGCTGCCGAAAAGTTGCCACCCTATGCCTGGTACGACGTGTTGTGGGGACTGGAAAGCGGGCCGGAGGGAACCCGTCGCATGCATGAACTGGCCGATCGACTGGTCATAGAACGCTATAACCTGACGCGACTGATCGACCGGCTGGAAGCCCAGGGGCTGGTCCAGCGCAGTCGCTCCTCGGAAGATGGTCGGGCCGCCTTTGCCAGCATCACGGATGAAGGCCGGGCCTTGCGCAAACAGATGTGGCAGATCTACCAAAGCGCTGTGCAGGAACTGTTTCTGTCGGCCTTTTCCGATCAGGAACAAACGCAGTTTGCACACGGGCTGGATCAGGCTGCCCGACAAGCACGGCAATCCTCCAACACCTAGATGTGTCTAACTGATACCTGAGGCTCACGCTTGTAAGAGGCGCTGGGCTATTATTTAGCAATGAAAGAAATCTTCGCACTTCTCGATCTCGGGGGTTATATCGCCTTGCTCCTGTGGGGTATCCACATGGTGCAAAGCGGTGTGCAACGTGCCTTCGGTGCCGAACTGGGCATCTGGATGGGTCATGCCCTGGGGCGTCCCCGCCGTGCTTTTGTTGCCGGAGCGGCCATTACGGCCGCCATCCAAAGCAGTACCGCCACCGGGCTGATGATTACCAGCTTTGCCGCCACCGGCATGGTCGCCCTGGTTCCGGCCCTGGCCGCCATGCTGGGCGCCAATGTGGGTACGACGCTGATCGTGCAACTGCTGTCCTTCAAAATGACCGCGCTGGCCCCAGCCCTGATTCTTCTGGGCGTCTGGCTGTTCCGCTCGCAGGAGCCTGGACGCCGTCGTGACCTGGGTCGCGTCTTTATTGGTCTGGGCCTCTTGCTGCTGTCCCTGCATGAACTGGTGGGCTTGTTCTCCCCCATTCAGGATGCCCCCCTGCTGCAAACCATTCTGGAAGCGCTGGCAGGCAGTCCCATGACGGGCATGTTGCTGGCCGCTTTGCTGACCTGGGCCGCACACTCCAGTGTGGCCATTGTGGTGCTGATCATCTCGCTGGCCAGTCACCAGCATATGGACCCGCAACTGACCTACGCATTGGTGCTGGGTGCCAATGTGGGTACCGCTATCAACCCGATTCTGGAAGGGGCTGGCGGCTCCAAGGACCCAGCCAACAAACGTCTGCCCATCGGCAACTTGGGCACACGTGTGTTTGGTTGTCTGGTCGGCATGATTTTGCTGCCCTGGATTCCGGATTTGATGAGCTGGTTCACCAATGACCCAGCTCGTGCTGTGGCCAACTTCCATACCTTCTTCAACCTGGCCGTGGCAGCCTTGTTCCTGCCTTTACTCAAACCCTATTCGCGTCTGCTGAGCCGTTATCTGCCCCGCCGCACCGACCCGGATGATCCCGGCCTGCCCTTGTATCTGGACCAGTCCGCTCAGGAAGTGCCTGCCGTGGCCTTGGGCAATGCAGCGCGTGAGGCGCTGCGTCTGTCCGATATGCTGCAGGAAATCCTGGATACGGCTCGCCAGAACATGCTGAACAATAGCGCCCAAAGCATTAACCATGCGCGCTATATCAGCAATGCCGTCAACCGTCTGGAGCCGCTGATCACCACTTATCTGGCCAGTATGGACCAGGAAAACCTCAGCAAGAAAGATACCCGTCGTCTGAACGATATTCTGACGTTCTCCACCAATATTTCGCACGCCGCCACGATCAGCGTCAATGGCTTGCTCAGCCACACGGCCAAGCTGCGTAAACAAGGCTGGATACTGCAATCGGAAGAACAGGCCGAAATCGGCAAAGTCATGGACAGGCTGATTCGCAACCAGCGTCAGGCAGCGGCCCTGTTTGTGGCCGAAGATGTAAAAACCGCCCGCTTCCTGGCCTTTGAAAAAGACTTCTTCCGCGAACTGGAAGTGGCGGCGGGAGACCGTCATATTCGCAAGATCAAGGCCGGACAGCTGGACTCCGCCGAGCAGGGCTCCTTGTACCTGGAGATTTTGCGCGACGTGCGTACCATCAACTCCTATCTGGTCAGCGCCGCCGCCTATCCAATTCTGGCCAAGCACGACGAGTTGCTGCCCAACCGAGTACGCTCCAACGAGGAATAAACAGACTGCAGCCAGGCGGCGCAAACAAGCCGCTCTGCTACTTAAAAAAAAGGCGACCATCAGGTCGCCTTTTCCTTTAGCTTGCCAGGAAGCCTTAGTGAGCCTGTTCCCAGTTATCACCCACGCCGACTTCAGCCACCAGCGGCACATCCAGCTTGGCTACATTGCACATCAGGCCCGGCAGGTTTTCACGCAGGACATCCAGCTCGTCTTCGGGTACATCGAATACCAGCTCGTCATGTACCTGCATCACCATCTGCGTGCGCAGCCCTTTTTCTTCCAGCCAGCGCTGCACAGCCACCATGGCCATCTTGATCAGGTCGGCCGACGTGCCCTGCATCGGCGCGTTAATGGCGGCACGCTCTGCACCGGCCATGCGTGGCCCTTTCGCGCCCTTCAGTTCAGGTAGCCACAGACGGCGACCAAACACGGTTTCCACATAACCCTGCTCATGCGCCTGCGCTTTGATGCGCGTCATGTAGCTGGCCACGCCAGGATAGCGGGCGAAGTAGCGATCAATATAGGCACGGGCTGCATCACGAGTAATGCCCAGATTGCTGGCCAGACCAAATTCGCCCATGCCGTAGATCAGACCAAAGTTGATCGCCTTGGCCGCACGACGCTGGTCCGAGCTGACGTCCTTGGCATCCACACCGAAGATCTCGGCAGCGGTTGCCGTGTGCACGTCCCCACCCTGCTCAAACACCTGCTGCAGATTCTCGTCGCCCGATACATGGGCCATGACGCGCAATTCGATCTGGGAATAGTCAGCCGACACCACTTTGCCCAGTTCAGACACGAAAGCGGCGCGAACACGGCGGCCTTCTGCGGTACGCACTGGAATGTTCTGCAAGTTGGGATCGGAGGAAGCCAGACGTCCGGTAATGACGGCAGCCTGTGCATAACGGGTATGTACACGGCCACTGTCCGGGTTCACCATTTTGGGCAGTTTGTCCGTATAGGTGGACTTGAGCTTGGCCAGGCCACGATATTCCAGCAGTACCTGGGGCAAGGGGTAATCCTGAGCCAAACGGGTCAGCACATCCTCATCAGTAGAAGGGGCACCGCTGGCGGTTTTACGAACCACCGGAATACCCAGCTTGCCGAACAGAATCTCGCCCACTTGCTTGGGGGAGTTCATATTGAAAGGTTGGTCGGCCAGCTCGTAAGCCTTGTTTTCCAGTTCCAGCATTTTCTGGCCCAGCTCGTGGCTTTGGCGCGCCAGAGTAGGCACATCAATCTTGACGCCATTGCGCTCCACAATGGTCAGCACGTCCGACGCCTGCACTTCCAGCAAATAGATACGCTCCAGCCCCTCTTCCTTGGCCACTTGAGGGCGCAGGCACTGATGCAGACGCAAGGTGTAATCCGCGTCTTCACAAGCGTATTGCGAGGCCACGGGAATATCCACCTCGTCAAAGCCGATCTGCTTGGCCCCTTTGCCGCAAATATCCTCGTAAGACGCGCCTTTCAGACCCAGCCATTGCAAGGCCAGCTCTTCCATGCCGACACGCTTGTGCGATTGCAGAACATAAGCCTGCAACATGGTGTCCTCGCGAATACCGCGCAGGCTGACTTTTTCATTCAGCAGGACATGGGTATCGTATTTGGCGTTATGCAGGACCTTGGCCGCCTCTGCGCTTTCCAACCAGGGGCGCAGCGTTTCCAGCACATAGTCTTTATCCAGCTGTTCTACATCCAGCGAGCCACGATGAGCCACCGGCACATAAAAAGCCTGCCCCGCCTTGACCGACACCGACAAGCCCACCAGACGCGCCATCAAGGGGTCCAGGGAGGTGGTTTCAGTATCCAAGGCCACCAGCTCGGCCTTTTCCAGCAGGCCTAGCAGGGTCTGTAGTTGTTCTTTCGTCGTGACGGTCTGGTAATCCAGCTCGGCAGGCGCAGCAGGTGTTTCAGCTTCGACACGGGCATCCTGAGCGGGAACGCGCTTGGGATCATCCGTCAATTCACGCAACCAGGTACGGAAACCGAAGGTCTCGTAGATATCCTGCAACACGGCGTTGTCGCGGGGCTCTGGCTCCAGCGCCTCGAAATCCCCCGTAAACCCAGGCACTTCGCAATCAAGTTTGACGGTGACCAGTTTGCGCGTCATTTCAAAGTTGGAGCTGAAGTCGCGCAGATTCTGGCCGGCCACCCCCTTGATTTTGTCGGCATGCTGCAACAGTTCATCCAGACTGCCATATTCGCCCAACCACTTGGCGGCCGTCTTGGGCCCCACCTTGGGAACGCCGGGAATATTGTCCGAAGTGTCGCCAATCAGCATCAAATAATCGATAATCTGATCTGGGCGTACCCCATACTTGCTGGTAACGCCTTCTACATCCAGCTTCTCGTTACTCATGGTATTGACCAGCTGCACATGCTCATTGACCAGCTGGGCCAGGTCCTTGTCCCCGGTAGACACCACGGTCTCGATGCCATTTTCTGCCGCCAGACGGGAAAGCGTGCCGATGATATCGTCGGCCTCTACGCCAGGCTGACAAATCAGATGCCAGCCCATGGCGCGTACCGCTTTATGAATAGGCTCTATTTGCACCGCCATATCTTCGGACATGGAGGGCCGGTTAGCCTTGTATTGATCGTACAGATCGTCCCGGAATGTGCGGCCTTTGGCATCAAATACGCATACCATATAGTCCGCTTGATAATCCTGTAGCAGACGGCGCAGCATATTGATGACCCCGTACAAGGCGCCTGTGGGCTGGCCTTGCGCGTTTCGCAGATCGGGCATCGCATGGTACGCTCGGTACAGATAGCTGGAACCATCAACGAGCAACAAGGTTTTTTTCATGTCTAACAATAAAATCGTCCGTTTACCGGCCTCTGAGCAGATTCCTACCATCATGAAGGAGCTGCAAACTGCGGTCGATACATTAAAAGAAATGGGTGCTGGCGTTAGTGTTTTCGGCAGCGCACGCATCAAACCCGGTCATCCTTACTACGAACTGGCCCAGGAACTGGGCCGTCGTCTGGCCGAAGCGGGCGTCACCCTGATTGCTGGCGGTGGCCCTGGCCTGATGGAAGCCGCCAATAAAGGCGCGTACGAAGCAGGCGGGCAAAGTATTGGCCTGAATATACGCTTGCCTCACGAAACCACCAACAACCCTTACCAGACACAAAGTCTGCAGTTCGAGTACTTCTACTCGCGCAAGGCCACCTTTTTCATGCACAGCTGGGCCTACATTGCCCTGCCTGGCGGTTTCGGTACCCTGGACGAGCTGTTTGAAGTCATGACCCTGGTTCAAACAGGCAAAGTCCCACCCGCACCCATTGTACTGATCGGCACTTCCTTTTGGTCCGGCCTGATCGAATGGATTGGTGACCAATTGATGGAGATGGGCCTGATTGGTCCGAAAGACCTGAATTTGCTGGTCCTGACCGACGATCTGGACGAAGTCATGGGCTACATCAACCAGTGCTGCGTACTGCCTAGGGCGGAACCCGCATTGCCCCAGTAAGGCGTACGGGTTAAATTTGCAGTCTTTCTTCGGCCCTCCATCAGCAGGGCCGAATTTGTATTGAATGCCACAAGCTAGTCGATATTTGCCGGAGTCCTCCACATGAACAAAATGCTTGCCCGCCTCCTGATGGTGGCTTTTTGCAGTGCCTTGGTGCCCGCTGCTGCTCATGCAGCCGGGCCGTCCGAAATCCGTTTTGCCACTGAAGCGGGTTATCCCCCCTTCGAGTTTCTGGATCCCAGTGGCGAGCTGCAAGGCTTTGACATCGACATCGGCAACGAAATCTGTAAGCGCCTGCAAGCCAAGTGCGTGTGGATCGATCAGTCCTTTGACAGCTTGATCCCCGGCCTGCAAGCCCGCAAATTCGATCTGGCCAACTCCACCATGACCGCCACCGAGGCACGCGCCAAGGTGATCGACTTTAGCGAGCCCATGTATATCGTGCCGGTTCGCCTGGCCGCCCGCAAAGGCAGCGGTCTGGAGCCCACCGCCGAATCCCTGAAAGGCAAGCGTGTCGGTGTGCAGCAAGGCACCACCATGGAAACCTATGCGCGCCAGAACTGGGCCAACAACGGTGTCACCATCGTGGCTTACCCCAGCTACACCGACGCCTTCAATGACCTGGCCGGTGGCCGCGTGGACGCCACCTTCCAGGAAGCCCAGAATGCCGTTGAAGGCTTTTTGACCAAGCCTGCCGGTGCCGACTTTGAGCTGACCGGCAGCACCGTGGACGACAGCCCCATCCTGAACGAGCCTATCGCCATGGGTATTCGCAAGGGCAACAAGAAACTCAAGAAAACCGTTGATGAAGTTCTGCGTGAAATGAAGGCCGATGGCACCATGCAGACCTTTGCCGACAAATACTTCCAAAAAGAAAACATTCGCATCGCGCCCTGACCTGGATACCTGAACCATGTTGCTTTACGGTTATGGGCCGCAGTTGCTGGTCGGCACCTGGGAAACCATCAAACTGGCAGTGCTCTCGCTGCTGGTTTCCCTGGTGCTGGGTCTGGTCGCTGCCCTGATGAAACTGTCCCGCACCTCGCTGCTGCGATGGGTGGGCGGTTTGTATACCACCTTGATCCGGGGCGTCCCGGATCTGGTGCTTTTGATGTTGTTCTTTTTCAGCTTGCAAATCTGGCTGAACGAACTGACTGACTGGCTGGAATGGGACATGATCGAGATCGATCCCTTCGGAGCCGGTGTGGTCACGCTGGGCTTTATTTATGGTGCTTACTTTGCCGAAACCTTCCGTGGCGCCCTGATGGCTATCCCCAAGGGCCAAATGGAAGCGGGCAAAGCCTGTGGCTGGAGCGCCTGGCAAGTTCTGCATCGCATCCAGATTCCTCAGATGATGCGCTACGCCCTGCCCGGACTGGGCAATAACTGGCAAATCCTGCTCAAATCCACCGCGCTGGTGTCCCTGATCGGCCTGAGCGATGTGGTCAAGATTGCGCAAAATGCCGGTAACGCGACCTTCAACTCCTTCCTCTTTGTGGGCATCACTGCCCTGATCTATCTGGGCCTGACCGCCGTCAGCAATATTGGACTGGGCTACCTGGAACGACGCTACAACATTGGCGTGAAAGGAGCACAGTTCTAATGGATGTTCTGAACGAATTCTGGCGCGCCTATCTGTACCAAAGCAATGGTCAGCTCTCGGGTCTGGCCATGACACTTTGGCTGCTGGTGATCTCGGTTGCCATCGGCTTTTTCCTGTCGATTTTCATGGCCATTGGCCGTGTCTCGGGCAAGGCCTGGCTATCGCGCCCTATCGGTGCCTTCACCTACTTTTTCCGTGGCACCCCCTTGTACGTGCAGATCCTGCTGATCTACACCGCCATGTACAAGCTGGCCATCGTCAAATCCGTACCTGCACTGGAAGCCTTCTTCATGAGCGGCTTCAATTGCATGATTCTGGCGCTGACCTTGAACACTGTTGGCTACACCACCGAGATTTTTGCCGGAGCTATCCGCTCTATGCCTCCCGGTGAAGTCGAGTCGGCCCGTGCCTATGGCATGTCCGGCTGGACCTTGTACCGCCGCGTGATCCTGCCGCAAGCCCTGCGTCGTGTGCTGCCTGCTTACAGCAATGAAGTGGTGCTGATGCTGCATGCTACCTCGCTGGCTTTTACCGCTACCGTTCCTGACCTGCTCAAGATCGCGCGCGATGCCAATGCGGCCACCTACCAAACCTTTACCTCCTACGGGATTGCTGCACTGATTTACCTGTGCGTGTCCTTTATTCTGGTGGGTATCTTCCGTATCGTGGAAAAGCGCCAAATGGCATTTTTGAATCACTGAACGCTGAAGAGCTGAGGTGCTGAGGTGCTGAGGTGCTGAGGTGCTGAGGTGCTGAGGTGCTGAGGTGCTGAGGTGCTGAGGTGCTGAGGTGCTGAGGTGCTGAGGTGCTGAGGTGCCGAACAAGAAAAAAGGGCCGCTTTCACAAGCCGCCCTTTTTTCTTTAGCGATACAGCTGCCGTGTCAGTCCCCCGTATGATCCAGGTTCTGATAACGCATCTGGCGCCCCATCACGCCGGCCATCATCAGAAAGAAAGTCAGGCCGCGACGCACTTCCGGCTCCTTGGCCAGGCGTACGAGCCCCATCAGGGTCGGTGTGGTCTCCGTAGCCCGCACCTGGTCCGCAGCCATACGTGCCGCGTTTCCAACCGACCAGGCGGCCCCTATGCCCTCCTCAAAGCCCTTCATAAGCTTTTCAAGCATATAGTCGTCGCTCATATCGACCAGATCGGCCAGTAAGGACACCGCATCCACCACCCGATTAAGGCGACCGCCGGCCAACAAAGGTTCGATCTTGCCGATCAGTTCATCCAGGCCCTTGATGCCAGGGTCTTCTCCCAGCAAACTTTCCAGGGCTGTCGGTTTTTTCTGAGTCGCACCCGCGTCTTCGGGGTTCAAGGATTTATCCGATACCGAATTCATCTGTCTCTCCTGACTTAAACCAAGCCACGGGCCACGGCCCAGTAAATACCCCGATTAAAGCCCTTGCGCAGCAGTCCACCCAATTTGGTGGGCGGCGTGGGGTGCACATCCTCCTTGTAGTCGTACCAGAGCGGCATACCGCCCTCCAGACCCATTTGGGCTACCGCCACCACACGGCCATCGTATTCGTCGCTGGTACGTCCAAATCGCAGCTCTGAGGCCAGGTTGTTGACGACAACAGGAGACTGGTTGTGGCAAGAACCACCGGCTTTACTGATAGGCAGGTCCACCGTGTCACCCAGCACATATACATTGTCCAGGCCCAGCACTTTCATGGTTTGGTGATCCGTAGGCACCCAGCCTTCGTTATCGGCAGCCTGCGAAATTCCGGAGTCGCGCACCGCAGGCACGGCCGTAATGGGAGGAGTCGCCATCAGAAGGTCGAATGGCTCTTCTGCGCCTTCTTCGGAATAGGCTATCTTGCGCTCAGGGTCCACCCGGCTCAAAGTGAAACCACGCTGGTGCTTGATGTCCCGGTCCTCAAAAATCGGTGGCAGCACTTGGCAAACCTCATTTTGCAGGAACAAGCAATTGCGCAGCAATTGGGAGGTGGTCGGATAGGTGTAGGCAATCTCCACCTTGTCACGCACACCACGTCGACGCAGGTACTCGTCCAGCATCAAGGTTGTTTCCACCGGAGCAATCCCGCATTGGTGGGGCACATTATGGGTTTTAGGAAAGGTCACCGTAATAAGCACGCGGCCTTTTTCCAGCTTGCTCAGGCGATCAGCCAACTGGCGCGCAGGGGCGTGCTGATAGAAGTGATCGCCGCCCTCTTTCAGACCTTCGATTTTTTCCGGGGAGGGGACGCAGCCGGTAGACAGAACCAGGTAGTCATAGTCGATCTTCTTGCCGCTGGCGCAATGCAGACGGCTGGCCTTGAAGTCAAAACCACTGACTTCCTCTAGCTGAAAATCAATTTCGGGGCGCAAAAGTGAAATTTGCGGACGTCGCAACTCGTCCCGAAAAAAAGCATCAAACGCCACGTACATAAAAGCGGGCTTGTAATAATGCCAGGGGGAATTGGACAGCATGGTAATACGGACTTTACCGGAGCGAATTTCCGGGTATAGCTTGGTCACCAGATGATTGGCGGTCATCGTACCGCCAATCCCACCACCTACAATCACAATATGCTGCACCATCAGTATTCTCCTTAATGGGGGAAACTGCGTAGAGCATCCTGAGTTATCAAAATCCCATAAAAAACAGGATGATACACAGCAATAACTGAGACTTCGCAAAGCGAGCTTGGTAATGTGTCCAGCCAGTTTGTATCAGGCAGGTATTAAGCAAAAATTAAAGCAACTCATCAAATTCAATAAGCCACTTAATCAATTTTATTTATCCCACACCCTTTCTTGAATTTAAAAATCAAGCTGGGGTGCTTATGCATACACCCCAGCTTTTTAATACCGCGTTCTAAATCCGGCTGACGCCAACCATAGTAAGACAAAAAAAACGCCTGCATCAAGCAGGCGTTTTCTCGTATCGCTAAACCCGAAGAATTAACTTTCGCGTTGGCTGCGACGGCGCTCGTGTTCTTTCAGGTAACGCTTGCGCAGGCGAATGGACTTGGGAGTCACTTCAACCAGCTCGTCGTCATCCAGGAAGTCCACGGCGTATTCAAGAGTCAGACGAATAGGTGGAACCAGATCAATGTGCTCGTCCTTGCCGGAAGCACGCACGTTGGTCAGTTTCTTTTCCTTGATGGGGTTAACCACCAGGTCGTTGTCGCGGCTGTGAATACCGATGATCATGCCTTCGTACAGGGCATCACCCGGGGACACGAACATGCGACCACGATCCTGCAGCTTCCACAAGGCGTAGGCCACGGCATCACCGTCGTCCTGGCTGATCAGCACGCCGTTACGACGCTCGCCAACCGTGCCTTCGCGCATGGGGCGGAACTCGTCAAAGGTGTGGCTCATCAAGCCGGTACCGCGTGTCAGCGTCATGAACTCGCCCTGGAAGCCGATCAGGCCACGGGCGGGAATACGGTACTCCAGACGTGTACGACCACGGCCATCGGCAACCATATCCTGCAAGTCACCACGACGGCGACCCAGCTCTTCCATCACGCCGCCTTGGTGGCCGTCTTCGACGTCCACGGTCAGTTGCTCGTAGGGCTCCATCTTGACGCCGTTCTCTTCACGAATCAGCACGCGTGGACGCGACACGGCCATTTCATAGCCTTCACGACGCATGTTTTCGATCAGAATGGTCAAGTGCAACTCACCGCGACCGCACACTTCAAATACGGTGTCGTCGTCGGTTTCGTTAACACGCAAAGCCACGTTGGATTTCAGTTCGCGGTCCAGACGGTCACGCAACTGACGGCTGGTCACGAACTTGCCTTCACGGCCTGCCAGAGGCGAGGTGTTCACCATGAAGTTCATGGTCAGCGTAGGCTCGTCAATGCGCAGCAAAGGCAGAGCTTCCTGGTGAGCAGGATCGGTCACCGTGCAACCAATGCCCAGCTCTTCAATACCGTTGATCAGCACGATGTCGCCGGCTTCGGCTTCGTCCACCGATACACGCTCCAGGCCCTTGAACTTCAGAACCTGATTGATACGGCCTTTGATGACTTCGCCATCAGGACCAAATTTCACGACCACGTCCTGGGCAGCGCGCACGCGGCCACGGTTCACACGGCCTACACCGATCTTGCCCACGTAGGAGCTGTAGTCCAGCGAACAGATCTGCAACTGCAACGGTGCGTTGACGTCGTCCTCACGCTGGGGCACATGCTCCAGGATAGCGTCGAACAAAGGACGCATATCGCCTTCACGCACGTCTTCGGTCAAACCGGCGTAGCCCGACAGACCCGATGCGTAAATGATGGGGAAATCCAGCTGTTCGTCGGTCGCGCCCAGTTTGTCGAACAAGTCGAACGTGGCGTTGATCGCGAAGTCAGGACGGGCGCCTGGACGGTCAACCTTGTTGACCACCACAATCGGACGCAGACCCAGTTCCAGAGCTTTGCGAGTCACAAAACGGGTTTGAGGCATGGGGCCTTCAACCGCATCCACCAGCAACAACACGCCGTCAACCATGGACAGCACGCGTTCGACCTCACCACCGAAGTCAGCGTGACCGGGGGTGTCGATAATGTTGATGTGGGTGCCTTCGTATTCGACGGCACAGTTCTTCGCCAGAATGGTAATACCGCGTTCTTTCTCGATATCGCCCGAGTCCATGACACGTTCGGAGATATGTTCGTTGTCACGGAACGTACCTGCCTGTCTCAACAATTGATCGACCAGGGTGGTCTTCCCGTGGTCAACGTGGGCAATAATGGCCACATTGCGCAATGCGCGTCTCATAACTCATCCTTCTGATTGAAGTTTTTTGGGCAAAATCTCGGTAGGCAAGCTCTCGATGGCCAGCAAGGCCGACATCGGGTCTTCCATCGCCTGCAACCCGTCCAGGGTGTAGGCGTCGTCGATATGAAAAGGTCCTAATTCTGTCCGGCGCAAGGCCGTCAGATGGGCAAAACACCCCAGAGCACGTCCAATGTCTTGCGCCAGGGTCCGGATATAGGTTCCCTTGCTGCAACGTACAAACAAACGCGCCGATTGCGGCGTAAAGTCTTGCACCTGCAAATCGTGAATCACGAGATGTCGTGCCTCACGTTCCAGCTCTATACCCTGACGGGCATATTCATACAGGGGCTTGCCATCGCGCTTGAGCGCGGAATACATGGGCGGCACCTGGGTAATGGGTCCTCGGAAAGCAGGTAGAACTGCTTCCAGCGCCTCGAGGGTGACACCGGCAAAATCTGCCGGAGCCTGGGACACCACATTGCCGGTCAAGTCACCTGAATCGGTTTCCTGCCCAAACTGCAAGGTAGCTTCATAGGCTTTGTCTGCTTCCAGCATCGTGGCGGAAATCTTGGTAGCCCGGCCAAAACAGCAAACCAGCAGGCCCGTTGCAAACGGGTCCAGGGTTCCAGTATGGCCAGCTTTGCGGGCATCCAGAGTGCGGCGGGCACGCTGCAAAGCGTGGTTGCTGGACATTCCGTCGGACTTGTCCAGTAGCAGCACACCATCAATCAACTGCCCGCGTTTTCGCGTAGCCATCGTGTGTCAATCCGTGAAGAAACAACAGCCGCGTCAGGGCTGTTCGTCTGGCTCGTCCGATTTGGAAGCAGAGCCAGTCAATTCGCTATCGGCCTGGTTGGCGCTGTCGATGAGCTTGGAGAGCTCCATGCCGCGTTCCAACTGTCGGTCGTGATGAAAATGCAGAGTAGGAACCGTGTGGATGTGCAGCAGCTTGAACAGCAGCGAATGCAACCAACCGGCCTTCTCGGTCAAAGCCGCCTGAGCGACTTCGGGCTCGGCGCCCAGCACCGAGTAATACACTTTGGCGTGTGCGTAGTCTGGAGACAGCTCCACGCCGGTCAAGGTAATCAGACCAGCGCGGGTCATGTCGATCTCGCGCTGGATCAGGACCGCCAGATCCTTCTGGATCTGGTCGGCCAGGCGCAGGTTGCGCCCTGGGTTTGGTTTGGACTTGTGTCGTGCCATAAATTACAGTGTCCGGGCGATCTCTTTGATCTCGAAGATCTCAAGCTGGTCGCCCACTTGGATGTCGTTGTTGCCACGCAGCGTGATACCGCAATCGAAGCCGGAACGCACTTCCTTGACGTCGTCCTTGAAGCGACGCAGGGAATCCAGGTAGCCACTCCAGTGCACGACGTTGTTGCGCAGCAAGCGAACTTGCGAATCGCGACGGACCACGCCTTCGGTAACCATACAACCGGCGATATTGCCAATACGCGACACGTTGTAGACTTCGCGGATTTCAACCATACCGATGACTTCTTCGCGCTGCTCGGGAGCCAGCATGCCGGACAGGGCTGCTTTGACCTCGTCAACCGCATCGTAAATGATGTTGTAGTAACGCAGATCAATGCCGTTGGCTTCAGCCAGTTTCTTGGCGCTTTGCTCGGCACGGACGTTAAAGCCGATCACTACCGCGTTGGACGCAATCGCCAGGTTGACGTCGCTCTCGGAGATGCCACCCACGGCGGCGTGTACAACCACCACGCGCACTTCGTCGGTAGACAGCTTGACCAGCGACTGCACCAGCGCTTCCTGCGAACCCTGTACGTCGGTCTTGATGATGAGCGACAGGGTTTGCGTGCCTTCGCCCAGGTTGTCGAACATGGACTCCAGCTTGGCGGCCTGTTGACGCGACAGTTTCACATCACGGAACTTGCCTTGACGGAACAGCGCGATCTCACGAGCTTTACGTTCGTCAGCCATCACAACCAATTCATCACCCGCAGCGGGCACTTCAGTCAGACCCTGGATTTCTACAGGAATCGACGGACCCGCCGAACTCAGTGACTTGCCGGTTTCGTTCAGCATGGCGCGAACGCGACCGAAGGAGGCGCCGACCAGCACGCTGTCACCACGGTTCAAGGTACCGCTTTGAACCAGGATGGTGGCCACAGGACCGCGGCCCTTGTCCAGACGGGCTTCAATAACCGTACCCTTGGCAGGTGCGTCAACCGGAGCCTTCAACTCCAGCATTTCGGCCTGCAGCAGCACGTTTTCCAGCAATTCGTCGATGCCCTGGCCGGTCTTGGCCGACACAGGAATAAAGGGCACATCGCCACCGTATTCTTCAGGCACCACTTCTTCTGCTACCAGTTCCTGCTTGACGCGCTCTGGATTAGCTTCAGGTTTATCAATCTTGTTGATCGCCACCACCAGCGGCACGCCAGCGGCGCGAGCGTGGTGAATGGCTTCACGGGTCTGGGGCATCACACCGTCATCGGAGGCCACCACCAGAATCACCACGTCAGTGGCTTTGGTACCGCGAGCACGCATGGCCGTAAAGGCTTCGTGACCGGGGGTGTCCAGGAACGTAGCCGTGCCACGTTCTGTCTTGACGTTGTACGCACCGATGTGCTGTGTAATACCACCGGCCTCGCCCGAGGCGATCTTGGCACGACGGATGTAGTCCAGCAGCGAAGTCTTACCGTGGTCAACGTGACCCATGACAGTTACCACTGGAGCACGGGGCTTCAGTTCGGCGTCGTTCTGAGCATCGGTATCGACCAGGAAGGCTTCAGGATCGTCCAGCTTGGCAGCAATCGCCTTGTGACCCAGTTCTTCGACCAGAATCATGGCTGTTTCCTGATCCAGAACCTGGTTGATGGTAACCATCTGACCCAGCTTCATCAGGTGCTTGATCACCTCGGCAGCCTTGACGGCCATACGGTGAGCCAGGTCGCTGACCGAAATGGTTTCCGGCACGTGCACTTCACGGGCAATGAATTCTGCCACTTGTGGTTCGCGGCGCTCGGCCTGAGCGTTGCGGCCACCACGCCCCCCCTTGCCACGACCTGCCTTGGCATTGGCTTTCCAGCCTTCACGACCACCACCGGCACCGGCGGAAGCCACATCAGCCTTGGAAGGCTGCTTCTTGCGACTAGCATCGCTGGTCCAGCCAGGAGTGCTGTCAGTCTTGACGGGTTTGCCCGGGGCCTTCTCGGTCTTGGAGCCTTTGGCGTCTTTCTTCTGAGCGCCCTTGGCACCTGCCTTGCTATCAGCCTCTGGCTCGGGAGCACGCAAGACCTTACGAGGACGGTTCAACATATCGCGCAACGCAGCGGCTTCGGCCTCTGCGGCCTTACGGGCGCGATCACGATCCTGGTCTTGCTCCACATCGGCGGCAACAGGAGGAATCACCGGGCCACGCACTGCACGGCGCTGACCAGTAGCGGCCATATCCCGAGGTTTTCCAGTCGAAGTGGGCGTTTTAGTCCCTTGAGGGTGCTGATTTTTATTCACAGAGTTAGCTTGACGGGCGTCGTTTACAGATTTAGTAGGTTCCACGGGCTTTTCTTGGGCCGTAGGAGAGGGAGCCGATTCGGCCTTTTCCTGAACAGGCGCTGCCGCGGCTTCGGATGGCTCCGTTGCAGCAGGTGCTTGTTCCTGAGGCTGAGGCTCGGGTTTCTTTGTATCTTCCTGAGCAGCCTCAACGGGCTGTGCAGGAGCAGCAGGTTCGGGCGCAGGCTCGGCAACAGGAGTCGGCTCGGGAGCAGCGACCACTTCGGGCTCAGGCTCTGGCTTGGGCTCAGGCTTGGGCTCGACAGGGGCTTGCTCTTTCACAGGAGCTTCAGGAGTTGCTGCCACAGGATCTACGGGCTTGCTGACAGGCACGGCAGGCGCCTGTTCAACAGCTTGCTTTTCCTGACTGGCCGCCTGGGCCTGAGCAGCTTGCTCCTTTGCATTTTCCTGTGCCAATGCCGCATTGGCTTCTGCCACCAGCTCGGAGGGATCACGCTTTACAAACACGCGTTTTTTGCGTGTTTCCACCTGAATCGTGCGGGAGCGACCCGATCCGTCATCCTGACGGATCTCCGATGTTTGACGGCGAGTCAGGGTGATCTTGTTGCCTTCCTGACTGCCGTGCGAGCGGCGCAACGATTCAAGCAGCTTCGCCTTATCCGAATCAGTGATGGCGTCATCAACTGATTTGAGCTCAATACCTGCGCTACGCAACTGCTCCAGCAGAACATTCGCAGGCATTTTCAGTTCTTGAGCGAACTGGGCGACAGTGTTACTCGACATTCGACTCTCTCTTGCTTTACTACAACTATTCTTAATGAATACAACGCGCGGGACCTAGCTAGACATATCAGGCCTCGTCGTCAAACCAGTGGGCACGGGCACGCATGATCAGTTCGCTGGCCGCATCTTGCGCCAGGCCGGTCATCTCGGACAGTTCGTCCGTTGCCAGTTCCGCCAGTTCATCCAGCGTTGTAATCTCGTTTTCGGCCAGTACGGCGATCAGCTCAGGCGTCATGCCCTCGACTCCTGCCAGTTCCTTGACCGCGGTCTGTACCAATTCTTCCTTGGCGATGGCCTCGCTCAGCAGCGCATTGCGGGCGCGGGCACGCAGCTCGTTGACGGTTTCTTCGTCAAAGGCTTCGATGTCCTGCAATTCCTGCAGAGGCACATAAGCGATTTCTTCCAGACCGGTAAACCCTTCGTCGATCAGAATATCGGCCACGGCTTCGTCCACATCCAGACGGGACATGAAGGTAGCGCGCAATTCTTCGCGCTCTTCGTCCTGACGGTTGCGGCTTTCTTCCGGTGTCATGATGTTGATCTGCCAGCCCGTCAATTCCGATGCCAGACGCACGTTCTGACCACGCGAACCAATCGCCTTGGGCAGGTTTTCCTCGTCTACCACCACATCCATGGCGTGCTTGTCTTCGTCCACCAGAATGGATTCGACGTGTGCCGGTGCCAGAGCACCGATCACGAATTCGGCCGGATCATCGGCCCACAACACGATATCGACCTGCTCGCCGCCCAGTTCGTTACGCACCGCAGTAACGCGCGAACCTCGCATGCCCACACAAGTACCGATAGGATCGATACGCTTGTCGTAAGCAATAACAGCGATCTTGGCGCGCACACCCGCATCACGGGCAGCGGCCTTGATTTCCAGCAGGCCCTGTTCGATCTCGGGTACTTCGTTCTCGAACAGTTCTTTAATGAATTCAGGTGCTGTACGCGACAAGATGACCTGCTGGCCACGTGCTGCGTAGTCCACCTTCTGTACCCAGGCGCGGACACGGTCGCCCACGCGGATATTTTCCTTGGGGATCATTTCCGAACGAGGCAAACGTGCTTCGATCTTGCCCATTTCGATAATGGCATCGCCCTTGTCCATGCGCTTGACCGTACCGGAAACAATGGTCTCACCACGCTCCAGAAAGTCGTTGAGCACTTGCTCGCGCTCGGCATCACGGATTTTTTGCAGGATGGCCTGCTTGGCAGCCTGGGCACCGATACGGCCAAACTCGATAGGCTCGAGTGGCTCTTCGATGTAATCGTCCACTTGCAGCTCGGGATCGATCTCCTGGGCGTCCGACAGCATCTCCTGCTTGTCCGGCTCTTGCAGACCGGCCTCGTCGGGCACGACCAGCCAGCGCCGGAAGCCTTCGTGGGCGCCGGTTTCCCTGTCGATTTCCACACGGATATCGACATCTTCCTTGAAGCGCTTTTTCATGGCCGAGGCCAAGGCGCTCTCGAGCGCGGTGAACACGACATCACGCGCTACGGATTTTTCACGCGCCAGCGCATCGACCAGCAATAGAATTTCGCGACTCATCGCTTCTTACCCTTGAAATCAAGAACGGGATCCAATTTGGCACGATCCACCTGGTCATAGGTGAATTCGACCTGCGTCAGCTTGCCCGATGCTTCGTCCAGTTCCAGCCTAAAAACGGTATCCAGCGGAACACTAGCCGGTAGCGCCCCTTCAGGAGCGTGGAGCGTACCCACAAACACTTTCCGATTGTCGAGCGCCTCGTGCAGGCGCACCTGCACCCGACTGCCCGCAAAGCGCACGTAATCGCCAATACGCAACAAGGGGCGATCTATCCCCGGCGAGGCCACTTCCATGCGCTTGTAATCCACGTTTTCCACTTCGAAAACGCGTGATAATTGTTTAGACACCCATTCACAGTGTTCGATACGCACCCCTTCCGGGTGATCGATGACGATGCGTAACAAGCCTAGCGGCGCACGCTCCACGTCCACCAGTTCGTACTCGGTACCCGCCAGGGTCTCTTGTGCCAAAGCTAGAATGTCTGCCATAAAATCCAAAAAAAATGGGCTGTACGCCAGCCCATGGTCACCATGCACGCTTGAGAATCAAGCGGGCCCTGGTCTTGCGCATTGCCAACGTCAAATCGGGATAGTTGCAGGCGCAACCGAACCGTATGATCCACGCGGTCTCTGCCTTGAAAGACCGCCCTATTCGCTGGCGCGCAGCATCAAAAAAGACCCAGCCGACACAAACGTCTCTGAGCCAAGTTCTATATTCTACCAGAAAACCGGAAAATACGTGCATTCACACGGCCTTACAGGCCCAAACCGCAGGGTTCGGGCCACAAACTCAAAGTCCGTGCGTCCTGGCTTTACCGGCGCCCGCGTCCCAGGTGGGATTCATGGGCCGCCGAGCTGGCTGGTTGCCAGTCATCATCACGACGGCTGACACGGCGCACCACCGTTGTTTTCTTCACATGAGCCTTGGGAGTTTGCCCGGCTCCGGCACGATCGGACGCGCCGCGACGGGCCGAAGGCGCACGTCCTTCCTGAGCACCGCGAGCGTGACCACCACGGGCCTGATCACCACGCCCCTGCTCACCGCGCGCCTGGTCGCCACGCACTGGACGGCGGCCATTGTGCACACGCGCACCTTCCTGCGAACGCCCCTCGCGACTGCGACCTTCATGCGCGCGTCCTTCCGAAGAACGCCCTTCCGCCGAACGACCGCGTTGCTGGCCACCACGTACACCCTGACCGCTACGTGGAGCACCACGCCCTTGACCACCGTGTTCACGACGACCACCATCAGGATGGCCATTGGCCAGACCACCGCTAATGAACAAGGCACCGCTGACGGATTCGTTTACACGCACATTATTTGAGGAGCGACCGCGACCTGCCACACGACCACCACGCCCCATGCGAGCACCACTCAGACCGTTGTGCTCCAGCGTACCGAAACCGGGAGGCAAAGCGCTGTCGTGGGACAGAGGTTGACGTTCGCGACGCTGGTGGGTGCCTTCGTCATCCGACTCTTTCACCAGCCCCAGGCGCAGCATGAATGCCATCACCACATCAGCATCCAATTCTTCCCAACGGCCACGGCGCAGATTTTTAGGCAGACCCACATCCCCAAAACGAGTGCGAATCAGACGGCTGACCGTCACACCCATCGCTTCAAACATACGGCGCACTTCACGGTTACGGCCTTCATGAATAGTGACGCGATACCAACGGTTGCTGCCTTCGCCACCCAAAAATTCGATCATGCCGAACTTGGCCACACCGTCCTCCAACTGCACGCCATCGCGCATGGATTGCATTTGCTCTTCGCTCAGCTCACCCAGAACACGTACAGCGTATTCACGCTCGGCACCGTAGCGCGGATGCATCATGCGGTTGGCAATATCACCCGATGTCGTGAAGATCAGCAAACCCTCGGTATTCAAATCCAGTCGACCGACCGACAACCACTTGCCCACTTTCAGGGAAGGCAGGCGACCAAACACGGTGGCACGGCCTTCGGGATCGTCGTGCGTGACAATTTCGCCAGCCGGCTTGTGATACAGAATCACGCGCGGAGGACGCTTGGTGTTCGCACGATTGATCAATTGACCATTGATACGCACCTTGTCATCGGCACTGACACGTTGACCGATATGGGCAGGTTCGCCATTCACGGAGACACGACCTGCAACGATCAGCTCTTCCATATCGCGGCGCGAGCCGATACCGGCTTCGGCCAGCACCTTGTGCAATTTAGGCTGCACCAAGTCGCTGCCCATGTATTTGCCCAGACGCTGCGACAAACGGCTTTGCTTGTCCAGATGACTGAATGCGATGTCATCATCACCATCCAGAATCACGACAGGAGCGTCATCAGCAGGGTTCGAGTAACGAGCGGCCTGGGTGTTGCCCGGACGCTTGTTGGCACCACCGCGTGTATCTTGACGACGGCCAGCAGCCGCTGGTTTGCGTCGATTGTTTTGTGGGCGAGCCGGACGGGCCTTGGCTTCGCCAGGAGCAGCCGCCTGGGTCTCTTCATTCTGACGAGGAGCCGACTCTTGCGTGGCATCGCCACGACGGCGGCGAAACGGGGTGCGCAGCTTGCGCCCTTGGCCCTTCGCGCGGGGATTCTTGGGGTCGGCCGCGCCAGAGGCGTCCGACATGGAGGCTGTGTTCGTCTCGTGCGAATCAGTCATTTTTAATCATTTACTCCAGAGTTTTTTATTTCGTCCGGTACCTGTATATCCGATAGGCCAGCCGCAGCCTGGGCCTCATCCACGGGGTCCGGTGTCGTATTCACTTCAGCTTGTTCGGTTTGTGGCAGCTCCGCTTCTGAAACTGCCTCAAGCAAATCGTCCTGACTGCCTGGCTCGAAATCCGGTTCGGACTCCAGCTCAAGCTGAGCAACAGAGGCCTGTAGCGGCTCCATGCTCACTTCCAAAGCAGCGTCTTGCTCTGCTTCTAGTTCTATTTCTTGCCCTGCTTCGGAACCAGTTTGCTGCCCAACCACAGATGCAGACTCTTGCTCTGCACCCTGCTCTGCCGCTTGCTCCTGGCTCTGATCCTGATGATCCCCGCCCTGCTGTTGATCTTGCTGTTGATCCTGTTGCTGATCCCGTTCTTGATCCGATTCTTTGTTCTGCTCCTGATCAGCCGACGCAGTTGCTTGCCCGTTTGGCAAGGAAGCCAAGGCATCCAGGGAGTCCAGAGTTTCAACCGAAGGCAACTCATCCAAAGAGCGCAGACCCAGATCATTCAGAAACTGACGGGTCGTTCCCAGCAATGCCGGGCGTCCGGGCGCATCACGATAGCCCAGCACTTCAATCCAGCCCCGATCCTCCAGGGTACGCACAATTTGAGTCGATACGCTCACACCACGTATGTCCTCAATATCCCCACGGGTAACAGGTTGCCGCCAAGCAATAATCGCCAAGGTTTCCAGCACGGCCCGCGAATACTTGGGCGCGCGCTCCAGACTAAGACGGGACAAAAACACTTGCATGGCCGGGCGACTTTGAAAGCGCCAACCCGAGGCAACCTGAACCAATTCCAGGCCACGCTCTTTCCAATCCAATTGCAAGATAGCCAGATAACGGCGCAGATCATCCGCGCTCAGCGGCGGGGAGACAAACATTTTGCGCAACTCGGCGCTGTTCATGGGCTGCTGTGCACACAGCAAAGCCGTCTCCAGGACTCGGATTATTTCACTTTCAGTCACTGCTGGGAAGCCTCACTTTCTGGCGATACTTGCATAAAGCAAAAATTCCATGTTAGTATTTATCTTTTCCGGCGCGGGGTGGAGCAGCATGGTAGCTCGTCGGGCTCATAACCCGAAGGTCGTAGGTTCAAATCCTGCCCCCGCAACCATCACCCGGAACTGCTTAGCAGAATCAAACAAGCCAGCCAATTTGTGCTGGCTTTTTTGTTGCCCGCTGTTTTGATCTGCAATCTTGCGCGCGGCGCAGCCCACAGTCAGAACACGCAGGCCAGCCATCAGCAATGTGGCAACAACCCCAGCCCAAACAACGGCCACCACAGCAGCCGCAGCACGCATCCGAATCACCATCGTCGCCATCATCGGGCTTTTTTTCATCGGGCCGGAAGCGCACGCAAGCCCGCCGCCCTGGCTCAAACCAGAAACAGCCGCTTTAAAAGCAATTAAAAATGTTGTGTAAGCACACATGCTGATGATGAGTATGTCCGCAAGCCCTATCGGACTGGATTTGAATTGGCGCTCCTGATTGGCGGAACGCGAAAACAGCACAACAACGTTTGGGGCAATAACTGATCGGGGCGACAGGTCTACATTGTCAAATGCCAACATCAAGGCACCAACAGACCACCGCAGGGCTTATCGATTGCCTAAACCTGAAGCAAAGCCAGAAACAGAGAAATTCGTTTTGCCGGGACATCCCGCCTAGTAGGGGAGCCGACTGCTATCAAAGCCAGATGCCAGCCATCAAGAACTGGTCGCTATACAGGAAGCCGCTTGCGCGTTTGAACTTTTTGAAATGCCAGTCCGGCTGAACCTGTAAGCACAGTTCGTATTACACCATTGCGACCAGCAAGACGCAAGAAAATTGAGGATCGTTTTATCCAGCCTTTATGCCCCTTCCAGCGGCAATCGCCAAATATTAATGAAATAAACACGCCACACTATGTACATAATCAAAAACTATGTTATAGTTATTTTTCTGACGCGGGGTGGAGCAGCATGGTAGCTCGTCGGGCTCATAACCCGAAGGTCGTAGGTTCAAATCCTGCCCCCGCAACCAAATTCATTTATCGGCCTCTTGCAGATAAATTTGAAAAAACCGGATTTATTCCGGTTTTTTTTATGCCCGTTGTTTTTAAATAGTCTGGTTTCCTCAAAACAATAAACACGGCGTACCCACGACAAGCCCTCTTCCTGCAGTAACTCCCACCCCGCTAGTACGCCCCCATCTACTTCAAGCACGAAATTTTCTTGACGGCCGCAGTCTCACCGTGCGATAAACCTTCCCGTGCGGGTGATTAGCCAGCTTGAGCATGACCAGAACACAGAATAACAAGTCAGCTCCAGCCCCTCTAATCGTGCTTCAAAACCCGTCAATCAGCTTATCTGTGCGTGAACACAGTGGCATCCCGTGGATGCCGCCAACGCTGTACGTGCACGATCCACAGCCAAGCTGAGTTTCAAGAAAGACGACATCCCTTATGAAAGCCAGGCCGCCTCTTCTCCAGCGCTGGAGCAAGCGCGTGCCTGCGTGATCCTGGGACAAGTCGTACTTTTTCTGCAGTCAATCAAAAACAACCGGAACTGGCTGGAGACAGCCGACTAAAGGATCAAGACATGAAACGAGTACCAGCAACCGCAGGTGCCGCCCTGGCCTTGCTGATGGCCAGCACCAGCACCTTTGCCGCCACCACCTATTTGACTTGCGAGTTTGCCGACCCCTCTGGCAAGCCCCAGGTCTTCAATTTCGCCCTGAATCAAGAGGCAGGAACATTTGGGGTCTACGTTCCTGCTTCGGGCAGCGAAAGAATGGAGCGAGGCACCTTTGCCGACAACAAGGCCAGCCTGAATGAAGGCGCGATTGCTTGGGAAATTGACCTGGCAAGCGGCACCATCATCCGTGATCGCCGCATGGTAGGCGAGAAAGATCAGGGCAGTTGCAGCGCCATTTCCGCCGAACGCAGCGGCTTCGAGCAGTAATCCCCCTCTCCCCCAAAAGACATGTCTCTGCCCCCTCTCCAGGGGCAGCGCAGCTTATCTCTACAGCGCGAAAATGAAGAAACTTACAAGTATTGTGATCCTGGGCGCGATCGGTATTGCCGTCGGGGCCTACGCCAGTGGCCAATTCAATACCTGGCTGCCACAGGAAATGAAGGTCGGCACCTCCAGCAGCTCCCTTCTGGGTAATGGTGAGGTCAACCTGCAAAAACAGGATATGCAACTGGCCGAAAAACTGCAGCCAGTAATTGCCTGCCTGAATGAAGTCGCCAGCCCCTTGAGCCAGCATGCCCAGAAATACATCAAGGAATATCAGAACCTTGTCGCTACCCCCGGCTCCACCCGCATTGCCGCCAGCTTCAAGATCAAGGTGTACGAGCAGAACAACTCCATCTCGCGCGAATGCATCACCCAAATGCGCAATGCCATTACCATGCCTCCGGCCGACGCTGGACTGGACAAGCCAGGTCAAGTGTTTGCTGACACGCTGGAAAAGCTGATTCCCGTCATGAATGAAGCGGATCTCTATTACAGTCGCAAGGACAATATTGACGACCAGATGAAGAAAGGCCGCGAGCTGGACGAGCAGATCATGCCTCTGTTCATCAGCTTCTTTGATGCGGAAGACACGCTCAGACAAACAGTCTCGGAGCGCAATCACAGTCTGCGGGAAAAACAGCTGGTAGCGATTGAAGAGGCTTACGGCACCGAGAACTTTGCTTGGCACACGCTGAATGTCTCTCTGGCCGCCCGCCGCGCCGTTGATGCCATCAGCACGTTGGCAGAGTCCGAGCAGCTCACTGGCCAGTCCATCGAGAAAATCGAGCAAGCGTATCAAGCCGCCTTCGACAAGGCTGATGCCTTTGCCAAAGCACATCCCGACACCAAAACGCAGCTGGGCAACGCGCCCAAGTGGTTTGCCCTGTCCAGCAACTTCAATACCTTCCTGGTGGGCTTGAAGGATCTGCGCCGAGCCCTGGCATCGGACGCAAAGCAAACCAATGTGGAGTACCAGCTCTCCAAGCTGGAGAACGACTACAACAGCATGATCAGAAACTACAACATGCTACCCGACGCCTGACGAAACCAGGCTAATGGCTGCGTTTTCCGTAAGCAGGAGAGCGCAGCCTGCGCCCTGGCAATGGCAGACCCCAAGCAAGATGGGGTTGGTCCGGTATTACAGGGCCTCCCGCCACCAGGGCCAAACGCTCATTAGCGCGCCGCGTCATCCTTGCGAAGATCGAAAAACCGCAAACCATCACGCAGACGATCACGCAGCCAGACATAGACAGACGGGGCTTCTTGCCCTGTATTGAATCTGGCTTGCACCTTCATGCCAGACATCAATTTACGCACCTGATCCACAGACAAGCCAGACTCCAGGCGTGCCGCAGGCCAAGGGGGATCCATTGTCATATCCAGCGACAAGCGTCCTTGAGGCGCGGGTAACTGAGCAATAAATGCCAATAAGGCATTGCGACTGTCCCGATCCGCCACCGAGTCAGGCATCAACTGCACAGAAGTCCGTGCTGCCAGCAAGGCCTTCTCAATACCGGGGCGCGGGTCTTCATACATGCTCATGTTCATCACCAATGCAGGCATGATCATGGACTGGATCAGATTCTGATTATCCAGGTACAGATTCAGACTTTTAAGTTCCGCCTGCTCAAGATCATCCGCGCCCAAGGCACGTCCTGCTGCCGACTCAATCCCGAATTGCGCCTGCGCGCGAACCTCGCGCAAGTACTGACTACGCAGCCGGACCTGCTCCAAATTCAATTGTGCCGAGGCCGAGTCCCACTGGTACTTGAAAGTAAAATCCATAGGCTTGGCCTGCAGGCGCATAACATAGTCCTGCCCTGGCAAACGCCCCGTCAGAACGTAGATTCCGCTCACCCGCAGATCCATGGAGTCAGGAATAGCTTGCCGGTCGGACAACGAGGCCAAGCCTTCATCACGCAAAACTAGCTCATCAAAGGCCAGCAGCATCGACGAAAAACCGGCTGACCATTGTCCGTTCTGAACCCGACAAGCCCCATCCTGATCCTGCATCTGCAACTCGTCGTCGGATTGTGACTGCAAAGCGACGTGATTACGTAAATACTCACAAGCAGGACCTGCTTGAGCCGAACTCGCCAGCACCAGCGCGGCACCCAGCGTCAAAGCAATTTTCTTCATGAATTCCTCGTATTGGGCAAGCACAGGCAACAATGCCAGACAGGCCTTCCCTTTGCATGAAACGCTGGCTAGTATACAAAGCCGTCAGGGGCTATGCCCTACCCCTGTTTCAAAATAGGCTTAGCGACGCCCCCTTTACCATGGCCAGTACTGAACCGATCCAATTCTCACTCTGCACACAACTGAGCCAGCTTGATGCTGCACTCTGGGACGCGCTCTCTGGCCATCACCTACTGCTTAGCCATGCTTTTTTGACGGCCTTGCACGACACGGCTTGCGTCACTCCACAGACAGGCTGGTCACCGCACTACCTGCTGATGCATCGTGGGCAGACACTGTGTGGCGCCGTGCCTTTGTATCTGAAGCATCATTCCCGCGGGGAGTATGTGTTTGACCAGGGCTGGGCTCAGGCCTATCAGCGCCACGGTCTGGACTATTATCCCAAGCTGCTCAGTGCCGTCCCCTTTACGCCCGTCAGCGGCCCACGCCTTCTGGCTCACACTCAGGAAGATCGAGTCCTGCTGGCCCGGCAATTAATCCAGCTGACGCAGAGCAATCAACTGTCCTCTGTGCATGTCCTGTTCCCGAATCCGGACGACAGGCAAGCTCTGGAGCAGGCAGGCTTCATGATTCGCCACGACGTGCAGTTTCACTGGCAAAACCAGAACTACACCAGCTACGAGGACTTCCTGGCCTCCCTGACGCAACAGAAACGCAAAAAAATGCGGCAGGATAGCCGCAAGGTTAACGAGCAAGGCGTATCGTTTGAACACAAGCAGGGACAGAAGATAACGGGGCAGGATCTGGATTACTTCTACCAGTGCTACGCCAATACCTATCAGGAGCGCGGACAACGCCCTTATCTGAATCGGGATTTCTTTGCACGCCTGCACCAGCAGCTGCCCGAATCCCTGGTACTGATTCTGGCGCAACAAGATGGGCAAGATGTAGCCTGCGCCCTGTCGCTGCGGGACGGGCACACACTTTATGGACGTTACTGGGGCTGTACTCGATACGTGCCAGGCCTGCATTTCGAGACCTGCTACAACCAGGCAATTCAGTTCTGCATTGCGCAGCAACTGCGTTTCTTTGAAGGCGGTGCTCAAGGGGAGCACAAGCTCTCGCGAGGTTTGCTGCCCACTCCCACCAGCTCGGCACACTGGATTGCTGACCCCCGCTTTGCCCACGCCATTGAAGAGTTCCTGCATGAAGAAGCGGGCCATGTGGCCCGCTATCAGGAAGCATTAAGCAGCCATACCCCGTTTAAAACGCTGGCAGGCTAAAAATCAGTCTTTCTTGTCTTTGCCTGGTGGCGCAAAGGGAAAGACCGAGAACATTTGCCGGGTCTGATCCTGCATCTGGTCCTGCATTTGCACAAACAGATTCTTGCTTTGATCGATATAGCTGTTCATGACGGTTTGCATCACAGGCGCCTGTATGCTCATGAACTGCGCCCAGGCTTCGGGGCCGAACTGACCGCCGTAGACGCCTTTGGACTGTTCGGTCATGCGCTCCTGGATTTCCATGAAGGCCTGAATGTTCTTTTCCAGATACGAGCCCATCACCCCCTGCATAGCATTGCCATAAAAGCGGATGATCTGCATCAGCACCGGAGTGGAGAACATGGGGATACCCCCGCTTTCTTCCTCAAGAATGATCTGCAACAGAATACTGCGCGTCAGGTCCTCGCCGCTTTTGGCATCGACGACCGCGAACTCCTCTCCTGACAGGACCAGTTGCTTGACATCGACCATAGTGATGTAAGCGCTGGCCTGCGTGTCGTACAAGCGACGATTGGGGTATTTCTTGATGAGTCGAGGGGATCCCATGCTGGTGCTTACTTCCTAATCAATAAAACAAAAACACGCGCTATGCACTGCAACAAGCCTTAGCTCATGTGCAAGCCACCGTTCAAGGAGAAATCCGCACCCGTGGCAAAGCCGGAATCACCCGAGGCCAGCCAGGCCACCATGGAGCCAATTTCATCCGGTGTACCCAAACGGCCGACTGGAATGGTCGCCACGATTTTCTCCAGAACGTCGGGGCGAATCGCACGCACCATGTCCGTACCAATATAACCGGGGGAAATAGTATTGACCGTCACCCCCTTATTGGCAACCTCCTGGGCAAGAGCCATGGTAAAGCCATGGATCCCGGCTTTAGCCGTGGAGTAGTTGGTCTGGCCAAACTGCCCTTTCTGCCCGTTTACTGAACTGATGTTGATGATGCGGCCCCATTGGCGCTCTACCATGCCATCAATAACTTGTTTGGTCACGTTGAACAGGCTGTTCAGGTTGGTGTCGATTACCGCACGCCAGTCTTCCTGGCTCATTTTACGGAAGGTACCGTCGCGTGTAATCCCGGCATTATTGACCAGCACGTCCACACGACCAAACTCGGCAAAGACCTTTTTAAACGTCTCAACGGTCGAGTCCCAGTCTGCTACGTTGCCCACCGAAGCATGAAATGTGTAGCCCAGCTCGGCCTGCTCGCCCAACCATTTCTGAAAATCACGGTTGGGGCCGCAGCCTGCAATAACGGTAAAACCGTCTTTGGCCAGACGCTGACAAATGACTGTCCCTATCCCTCCCATACCACCAGTTACGTAAGCTACTTTGCTGCTCATATACTTCTCCTGAAAGGGGTGACAAAGCTCGATCCCTGGGCCGGCCCGGGCAATGAAAAAGCCTGGCGTCGGGATAATGGAAGCAGGCAGACCGCCCTGCTCCCGAAACCTGAAAAATTGAAAATTAACTGGCGCGCACTTTCACATAACTGCCGGGCGCATCCTCCAGCACGGGATAACGCGCATGGCCCAGACGACGTTTTGCGCGACGCCGCGTACCCGACAAGGGTGCAAGCCACGCAATCCAATCGGACCACCAGCTACCAGGTACGGACTGAGCCCGCTCCATATACTGCTGGGCATCCAGCGTGGCGACTGGCTCGCCATCTTGCAGCACCCAGTAATTACGGCGCTGCTTGGCAGGCGGATTGATCACGCCTGCGATATGACCCGAGGCCCCCAGCACAAAACGATGCTGAGCCGCAGGCAGTGCCTGCAAGGACGCATAGGCCGACTGCCAGGGCACGATATGGTCTTCTTTGGAGCCATACAGGTACACAGGCAAATCCAGTTGGCTCAGGTCGGCGCGGTGCGCCCCCACGGGGACACCACCTTTTTGAACCAGACGATTTTCCAGATAGGTATTGCGCAAATACCAGGTAAAGAAAGGACCGGGCAAATGGGTGCCGTCGGAGTTCCAGTACAGCAAGTCAAAGGCAGGTGGTTTTTTACCCTGCAAGTAGTTACTGTTCACATAGTTCCAAACCAGCTCGGCGGGGCGCAGGAAAGAAAAGGTACTGGCCAGCTCACGGGCATTGAGCAATCCGCCCTGCCCCAACTGCCATTCCCGAAACGCAACCTGTGCTTCGTCGATAAAGACATTCAGCATGCCCACGTCGGTGAAATCCAACATGGTGGTCAGCAAGGTCATGGAAGCGGCTGGGTCCTGACCTTTATCGCGTGCCAGTGCCAAAGCGCTGGCCAGCAAGGTGCCACCGATACAAAAGCCCAGCGTATTGATTTTTTCCTGGCCCGACAGCTCCTGGCTGACACGAATCGCCTCCAGCACGCCCTGCTCCAGATAATCCTGCCAACTCAGTGCATGGATATGGGCCGCGTCATTCGGCTGGGGATTGCGCCAGGACATCAGGTATACCGTCAGCCCCTGATCCAGAGCGTGGCGTACAAAGGAATTCTCCGGCTGCAGGTCCAGAATGTAGAACTTGTTAATGCAAGGCGGCACGATCAGCAAGGGCACGGCATGGACCATGCTGGTAGTAGGTGCGTATTGAATCAGTTGAAAAATATCGTTCTGGAAAACCACGGCACCGGGGGTGGTACCCACGTTTTGCCCCAGTTGAAACTGGCTTTCATCCGTTTGTGTCAGACGGCCTTTTTGCCAGTCGTCCATAAAATTGGACATCCCTTCCAGCACGGACTGGCCGCCCGTATCCATCATGGTTTGCAGGGCCTGGGGGTTGAGCATCAAATAGTTGCTGGGCGACATGGCCTCGGCCCACTGCATCATGGAAAAGCTCAGGCGCTCACGCTGCGCGGCCTCCAGCTCCATCGAGTCCAGCATCTCGTTCATGGCCTGAACGCTAAGCTGCCAGATATGGGCATTGAACAAGGCGGTGGGATTGCTCTGCCAGGCGGCATCCGCAAACCGGCGATCCTGGGGAGGTGGCAAGGCACCGCGCTGGGCCTGGTCCCACAACTCCTGCCACTGTTGCATATAACGAGCTTGCAGTTCAGCACAGCGGGTGGCATCGATCGGTTTGCCAAAACCTTGAAAAGCTCTGTTGTTACTCGACATCTGCCACCTGTAAACGAATTGCAAATACGCTTAGAGCATGACGTTCGTAACAAAAGCAGTCAATTGGGGTAATTAATTAGGCTGGCACGCCAATAGACGGAATTAAAGATTCCATATCGTATTTAATACGATCAAAAAACCGTTAAAGCAGGTTCAAGCGAGCAATGGTGGCTTGTCGGCCGGTCAAGGGCGAGCGCCGGTAGGAATAAAACAATCCATTCTCTTGAAACGTACACAAGCCACTTAAGTGCACGGTCATTTTTCCAGGGCTTAATTTTTCCAAACGGTGGCGGGCAATACCGGGCAAATCCGCCTGCCATTTTCCAGGACGCTTTCCCTGAATAAAAAAGGCGGCCAATTCCGGCTCATCCTGAACATAGACATCAAAGACCTCCTGCCCGACTTCGAAGTGCTCCTGACTGATTGCCGGACCAATCCAGGCTTGCCAGGATTGCGCCTGGGGACAACGGGCGGCCATCGCCTGCCAGGTACGCTCCAGGACTCCGGCTTGCAGACCACGCCAACCGGCATGGGCCACACCCAAGACCTGAGATTGCTTGTCCCAGATCACCACCGGCAGGCAATCAGCGGTCAGAATAGCCAGGGTACGATCCCGGCGTGTAGTGATGGCAGCATCAAACTCTCTGGGCACGGCAGGCAACACATCCTGATCCGCATCCAGCACGTCTGTGCCGTGCACCTGTGCCAGCCAGACTGGCTCCGAGCCCAGGAAGTCCGCCAGCCGCTGGCGATTTACCTGCACCCGCTCCGGATCGTCACCGGTATTCAGGCCCAGATTCAGGCTGTCACGCTCGTCCTGACTGACGCCCCCAGCCCGAGTCGTACAGAAATAAAGCAGCCCCGCTTGTTCGGGGCCGCTAACACCCGGAATCAGCTTTGAGTGTGCCATTCAATCGCCTCTGCAACAGACTGATAGTCAGACGCTGGCTCCGCCGAGAAGCGACGGCGCTCGCCCGTATCGGGATCATCAAACTCCAGCACATGGGCATGCAGCATTTGGCGCTGCGCCCCCGCGACAACGCGACCACCATATAAGGTATCGGCCAGCAGAGGATGCTTGATTGAGCTCAGGTGGACACGAATCTGGTGGGTACGCCCTGTCTCCAGTCGGCAAGCCACCTCGGTCACCGCTTCCTCGCCTGCATAACCCTGACGCAACATTTGATAATGCGTTACAGCATGCTTGGGAGCGACGGACGGCCCAGTACTCATGCGCACTGGCACGCGCAAATCGCGTCCAATCGGCTCATCGACCGAGCCCTGGCCCGGCAAGACGCCATGGACCAACGCCAGATACTGGCGTCCCATGCTACGCTCTTGCAGTTGTCGGACAAAGTGAGTTTGTGCGACTTCCGTGCGGGCCACGACCAGCAAGCCGGAAGTGTCTTTGTCCAGCCGGTGTACAACACCGGCACGGGGTACCTGACGCAGATTGGGAAAGCGAAACAGCAAACCATTGAGCAAGGTGCCACGCCAGTTACCCGCGCCAGGATGCGTGACCAGACCCACTGGCTTGTTAACCACCAGCCAGGAGTCGCTTTGAGCCACAATCTCGAAGTCCACGTCATCAGGTTCGAAGGCCATGTCTTCTGGGGCCTGTTGCTCCCAGACCAGCACGGTATCACCGGGGTAAACCGTATGCTTGACCTTGACGGCCTGGCCGTTGACGAGAACATGCCCACTCTCGACCCAGGACTGTAGACGGCTGCGCGAATGCTGTGGCAGTAAACGCGCTAAAGTCTTGTCCAGACGATCGGGAGACGCAGTGATGGGAAGGATAAAATGCAGTGCGTCGGAAGAAACAACACTATCTTTTTCAGTATCTGTGTCAGGCATGGCGACAAATCATATAATTGAGCAGCAATGCTAACACCAAGGACGCTTTTGTGACTCGCCTGAACCTGAACTTGCCACGTATTCGTGGTACCAAGCTGGCCCACGTAGCCGCATTAATGCTGGCTGCCACTTTGCTTGCTGGCTGCGGCACTACCAAAAAAGAAGTTGACCCCACCTCGGGTTGGACCGCCGAGCGCCTGTATAAAGACGCCCGTGAAGAAATGTCCGCCGGCAACTGGAAAGACGCGCGTACCCGCCTGGAAGCCGTCGAGTCCCGCTACCCCTTTGGCACGTACGCACAGCAATCGCTGATCGACCAAGCCTATATCAACTGGAAAGACGAAGAGCCTGCCAAAGCCCTGGCCGCTATCGACCGCTTCCAGAAGCAATACCCCAGCCACCCCGGTACCGACTACATGCTGTACCTGAAAGGGCTGATCTCCTTTACACCTCCTAGCGCTGCCCTGTCCAACATTACCCAACAGGACCCCAGCGAGCGTGACCCCAAAGGTCTGCGTGAATCCTACGAAGCCTTTAACGATCTGCTGCAACGCTACCCCAATAGCCGTTACGCACCGGATGCCGCCAAGCGTTTGACCTGGCTGGTCAGCACCATCGCCCAGAACGAAGTACACGTAGCCGAGTACTACTACAAGCGTGGCGCTTACGTGGCTGCTGTGAACCGTGCGCAAACCGTGATTACGGACTTCAAGGGCGTGCCTATTGCTGAACGCGCGCTGTACTTGATGTACCTGTCCTACGACAAGATGGGTCAAACCGAGCTGCGTGACACCACCAAACGCGTGATGGATCAGAACTTCCCGGACTCCACCTACTTCAAGGACGGTCTGGATGCCAAGGTTAACTACTGGAACCCGATTAACTGGTTCTAAACCTTGAAGCAAAGCAGCACAAAACACAGGCTGCTTTTGTGAAGCGACAATAAAACGCCTCACAGAACTTAGTCAAAAAAAGGCCGAATCCCATACAGGATTCGGCCTTTTTAGTTTTCCGGCTTCAAGCTGATATTCCTTACCAGTCTGCTCTGCCCTGCTCATCAAAACAGTAACGACAAGTCAGGTAGATCCTTAGCCTGCAGCCATCTAAACACACCCCGCCCCCACAGGCTCCAGAGCCTCCTGAATATCACCCCACCTTCTTGGCATTGTCCTTTTGCACGCTATACATACGCTCTGCAAAAGCCTTGGCCTTGGCTGGGTCCAGGGGCTGGCCTCCCAGAATCTTCATGGTGTCGTCCAGACACACCATGCGGTCTTCCAGCTCTTCCTGCAGGCCAATCAGGTAATAGCCAATCTGACAAAAGTACGTCGTCCGGGCTCGGGTCTGGGCTTCAATCTCTTCCAGACCCATACGCTGAAAGAAATTGGCCAAGGCATTCATGCAGGCCTTGTCCGCCCGCGCGACGGCCTGACGCACTCGCTCGGAGCGCCTTGCCCAATCCCGCATGGCCATATCCAGGCCCGGCTCAAAACGGGACACATCCAGCCAAGTGGAGAACAGGGACAACATGCCATCTTGCAGATTGTCCACATTCTCCAGCGCCAGCATGGTGGAGCGCATATTCTTTTGTTCCCAGAAACCGACCAGCCCATCCAGCAGATCGTCCCTGTCCTTGAAATGCCAATAAAAACTGCCTCGCGTGACGGCCATGACCTGCGCCAGGCGAGTGATGCGCACCGCCTCCACGCCTTCCTGCATAAACAGGCGAATGGCCGCCTCCAGCCAGTCCGCCCGCGTCAAATGCACATTGGGCTCGGTCAGCGCGCCGGCCTGGGCCACACGTTCAATCAATTCCTTATCGCTCATATCGCCTGCTTGTAGAGTCGCTTTAGTCGCCAAAGTATACCGGCGCTCCTCTTATAACAGGCCCAGCATTCGTGGAAACGCCAAGGAAACAGCGGGCACGAAGGTGGTGATCAATTGAATCGGAATAGCCACAAACACGATCATGGCGATGGCCGGGCCAAAGGAACGATGTACCGTCACCTTGCTGATACGGCAGGACATGTACAGCACAGGTGCCATCGGCGGGCTGTTGGAACCCACAATCACCGCACACGCCACAATCGCGGCAAACTGTATCGGATTGACATCGGCCACGCCCACCAAAGGCAGCAGCAAGGGAGCCACCACCACGGTCAAGGACACATCGTCAATAATCATGCCCACCAGAATCAGGAACACATTGACCATCAAGAGAATGCCGATGGGGCTATCCACCAGACCCGTCACAAAGGCGGTCAAGTCCTGTGGCACACCTTGCGCAACCAAAATACGGCCGATCAGAAAGGAGAACAGCAAGATCAGGATAACGGTGCCCGTAGTCTCTGCCGTACGTACGAAGCTGTCGCGCAGCTTGCTTAGGGTCAGTTCACGATACACAAAACAGCCGATGCCAATCACCAGCACAACCGCCACCGCCGCAGCTTCCGTGGGTGTGAATACGCCCCCGTAAATACCACCCAGAATCAAGGCGGGAATACACAAGGCGGGCACGGCATAAAGCAAGGTCTTGAGGGAAGAACGACGGGATTGCTCATCAGCAGGCTGTGCAGGCAACTCCTTGAACCAGCGTCCAGCCACCACATAGTTGAACAGCGTCAGCCCGACCATCAACAGAATCCCTGGCCCGATCGTGGCTGCAAAACACGCCACTACCGACTGCTGCGTCACCACCGCGAACAGAATCATGGTGATGGACGGCGGAATCAGAATCCCCAGCAAAGAGGAAATCCCCAGCAAGGCCGCCGAGTACTGACGCGGATAACCGCGCTGCTCCATGGGATCGACCAGAATGGTGCCAATGGACGCCACCGCCGCCGAGGCCGTACCCGAAATCGCCCCGAATACCCCGGAAGCCAGCACCATGCTGGCCCCCATGCCACCACGACGATTCTTGACCAGCATTTCGGCAAAACCCACCAAACGGTGCGCAATCCCGCCTGCCTGCATCAAGTATCCCGCCATGATGAACAAAGGCAAAGCCAGCAGAACCAGGGAGTTCAAGGAACGGAAACCTTGCAACATCAAGGTGTTCAAGTTGACGTCATACACCAGCGTCAACATCAGCAGCGTGCCGGCAAAGGACCAGGCCACTGGCACCCCGACACCTAGCAGGAACAGGAGCAAGAGAACAGAAAATCCAGCATGCATAATCAATGGCCTCCATGGCGCAAGGCCATTAAAGACTGATAAACATCGCGCAAGGCATAGATCAGGCTACCGGCGGCGTTCAGACCAATAGCGGCTTGCGGCACCCAGACAGGAATTCCCAGCTCGGCCATCGTGGTCGAGAACCGGGAACCCCACATGAACATGCGCAAGGTCCAATAGGCAAAAGCCACCACAATGATCAGCACCAGCACGGACACGATGAAACGATGGATAGCACGCGCCCGTGGGGTCTTCAAACGATGCGACAGGTAATCCACCACCAGATGCTGACGGGACTGGCTGGCAATCAAGGCCCCCGTCATATACAGCCAGATCGCCGCCACCATCACAATGGTGTGCACACCGGCTGCCGGCCAATTCAGGTAATAACGTGCGGCCACCACATAGGCCAAACCTGCCGCCACCACAACGCTGGACGCAATGGCCAGCCATTCCAGAGCGATCAGGGTCGGCCCTCGCTTGATCAGAAGGTCCTCACTCACATTCATACTCCCTTGTTCCAAGGTGTTCACTTGAGAGCCGAGGCGTTTTTCTCGATATGGGCCATGATGCTGTCGCCCACTTCAGCGTGCATCGCAGGCCAGACCTTGGCACGCACATGGGTGCCCAAAGCAGCCAGTTGATCCTTGTCGAGCTCAAGGTAGGTTTTACCCAGCGCTTTCCACTTCTCCACAATGGCCGCGTCCGCTACCTGGGCCTTGGAAAACTGATCTTGCATGATGGTGATGGCCGAGGTCTGGATCACTTCCTGCTGCTCGGGCGTCAAGGCTTCCCAGGCTTCCAGGTTCATGGACAGCACACCGGTAATGAACTGTTGCTTGCTGCGCACGTAGTAATCCAGCGTGTCGCGGAAATATTCGTAGTCGTAATAAATGACGTTGGCTGCATCGCCATCCACCACGCCGGTCTGAATGGACGTAAACACTTCGCCCCAGTCAATGGCTGCCGTTTGGTAACCCATGGCTTGCACGGACTGCTGCATCATGGAGATTGGGGGGACACGTACCTTGATGTTCCTGGCGTCCTCTACCGTCACCGCATGTTTGCCTTTAGTGGCGACGCCATTGAATCCTTCAGGCCAGGCACCGAAGAACTTCAAGCCGTTCTCTTTGTAGATACCGTCCAGCGTTTCATTCAACCAGCCACCGGGCTGGTACGCGGCCAAGGCTTCTTCCCAGGTGGTGAACATGTAGGGCGTGTAGATCACCGCAATGCGCTTGTCGTAGGAAGTCATGGGCCAGTTCAGCATCAACTGCACATCACCGGCTACATGCTGGTCGAACACCTCTTCCTGACCACCCAACTGGTTTTGATAAAAAACGCGTGGCGACACAGCGCCTTGCGTACCCTCTTTGATCAGCGCAGCCCATTTCTCGATTGCATCACCGCTAGGCGAGCCTTGCGCGCCCGAGTCCGTTGCAATGCGCATGGTCTGTGCGGACACGGAGGCCGCGCTCAGGCTGAACATCACCGTCAGCAAGGTCTTGCTCAAAAGCTTCATAACTCCTCCTGGGTATGTCTTTTAAATTTATTGTTCAAACGTCGGCTATCAGGCTTCCGCCCGGTGCCGCCATAACTCCCAGCCCAAACGGGCCCGGACACCCACATCCAGAAACGGACGTGGCGGCAAGGCATCGGGTTGCCCCAAAGCCTGCATATCGGCAATCAAGGGATTGTCCACACCGCAAGCCAGATCGGCGACCAACATGCCGGAAATCGTGCCCTTGGTCAGACCCACCCCGTTCTGACACACCGCGGAATACACATGCGGTGCCACCTGCCCAAAGCCTGGGGAACCATTACGGGACAGGCAGATAAAGCCCGTCCAAGTGTGTTCCATCTCCACGTTCTTCAGATTCGGGAAACGCTCGTCAAACAGGGTTTTGTGCTCAATGCGCACGCGGCGGCGGCTTTCATCATCACTGCGCAAATTGGGCGCGTAAGTCATGTGCTGGCGGATCAGAATGCGTTGGTCATTGGTGCGACGCATGGTGATGCCCACAAAGGCATTGGCGGGCGTCAAACCCCAGCTGGGCAAACCACCCAATTCGCGCTGCTCGCTTTCTGTCAGGCAACGGGTCAGGCTTGCATGAGCCGCCATCGGCATCAGCTTGCCGCTGTAAAAACCGAACTGCTCCGCAAAAACGTTCACGGCCAGAATCATCTTGCCTGCACGAACCTTGCCACCGGGGGTTTCCAGCGTGACACCGTCGCCTTGCTGCAAGGACAGCACGGGCGTTTTTTCGTAGACGGTAACGTTGGGAGGCATATTGTCGGCCAGACCACGCGACAGACCCGCCGGGTTCAGCAACACCGTACCGGGGGTGTAAATTCCTGTGCGGAAATGCGTGAACCCCAGCTTGTCGTGCAAGGCCTTGCCGTCCAGCCACTCATGCGGTTCCTTCAAGGACTCCAGCACTTGCAGCGTAGGCTTCAAGGTTGTGCGTACGCCTTCCTCCGAAACCGCTGCGTGGAATTTCCCGATGGGGCTCCAGTCGCACTCGATACCGTAACGCTCGACCTGGGTTCTTAAATAAGCAATCGCGGTACGCGCCAGGCGCACATGCGAGCGGGCGGCGTCCAGTTCGCCCATGGAACTGCCGACGTTATGAGGGCTATCAATCGCAAAGCCGGAGTTTCGACCTTGAGCGCCCTCCCCCACCTGATCGGCCTCCAGCACCACGATGCTGTCACCGGGGCGGTTCTCTGCCAGGCGACGGGCAGCCGCCAAACCGGCCAGGCCACCGCCGACAATCACCCAATCCGCCTGCACGTCTTTGGCCAGAGCGGGCTTGGGCGTACGGGGAGCCAGGAGCCGACTCCACCCATTGGTCTTGTCGTTCTCCGGCAGACGCGTAATTTTCTTGATGCTCATGCCGTCGTCCGTGCGCTGGCCCAGTTGCTGGGATGCAGGCAGTAATGGATCAGAGCAGATTCTGCTTCATAGATCAGGGGCGTGCCCGCTGGCAACCACACACAATCACGTGGACCGGCTTCCAGAATGCCCTGCGGCGTATGAATGCGCATGCTGCCCTCGACCACCGTCACGACCTCGTCATACAGCACGGTCCATTCGATGCGGGCCTGATTCAAGCGCGCATACCCCGCCCCCAAAGGCGTCCCATCTTCCTCACCCACGATTTCCGCCAACTGCGCCATCTCCGGTTTTTCCTGTCTGGGCTGAAAGACCAAATCGTCAAAACGTATTACTCGCGGCAAAGTTTTTTCTGTTGTCATGTGGATCACCAAACACAAGTGGTTTTAGAACATACATAGTTGTATGTTGTGATGGTAATGAGCCGAATTTGACGCGTCAATGCGTGGAGAGATGGGGATTACCCTGCGTTCCAGGCGGGAGAGCTTTATATTTAAATAATTAAATTAGCCTTGTAACAGGATCTGAAAGCAGGGTTCTTGGTAGCGCTTTTGGCTGTTTTCTGCACAACGCTTCTTCCAGCTTTTCACGCCCTTCTCCCATCAGCCAAGGACGCAGCGAGACAAGTTCAGGATTGATTTCTCGCATCAGACCGAGGTCCACCTGTTCTGCAAGAGGGCCATCCTCCAGACTTGACGCCATATGCCCCAAATCGGCGTTGGCAGCTAATACTTCATCAGGGAATCGGGCATAAGTGATAGAGCGACCTGCGGCTTCAGAAAAGGCGGCCTCCAGCTCCTGGCCGGTCACACGATCACTGGCGATCTTCAAGGTCATCCCGGCAAAACGTGCCCTGTCCGCAAACAGGGCGGCAACGATTTTCCCTATGTCTTGCACCGCAGTGAGTTGGATCGAATGATCACGGTGTATCAGAGAAACCAACCGCCCTTCCTCCAGGCCAAAGCCCGGCCGCACAAGCATCTCCATGAAGATCATGGGACGGATGATGGTTGCAGTCAGCGGCAGTTCGCGAATATGTGCCTCAATAAGAGGCTTGGCATCAAAGCGCGCAACACCTGTCAGTTTGTCCCCAGCGCTAGCCCCCGAGGAATAGATGAAATGCTCGACGCCATTTTTTGCCGCCAGATCAGCAAGACGTGTGCCATAACAAACCTCCTCTTCTGCTGATAGGTTCGCAGGCATCACGCTAAATACGCCATACACATCCTTCATGGCCGACGCGATAAGATTGGCATCGTCCAATGACCCTTGCATGAGTTCAGCGCCTGCTTCCCGCAGAGCGATTGAAGCCGGTTTGGATGGAGATTGCACAAAAGCGCAGACAGGCCAGTGAGCCTCCAGAAGTGCTTTGGTCACCGATCCACCTTGCCGGCCTGTGGCTCCGAAAACCAGAATGGGACGATGTACTTTATTCATGATTCAGCTCGAAAAAAAAGAGAATGTCGTATTCTTTCCTCGATATCTGAATTGCGGAAGACGGCACTTTTTTGAACCTCAGGCACAAAAATGAAACCCATAGATCCAGCAGAGTCGGATTCTCGCAAAGAGAAACCCGACAGCAACTCATCCTTCCAGCCAATTCCCTTGAATGGAGTCTGCACACGCCTCGGTGACAAATGGACCGTGCAGGTCATCTGGCGCCTTGCCATCGCGGGTGATCGTAGACTGCGATTTTCCGAAATCAAGCGTGAGGTGGAAGGAATCACACAGCGCATGCTGACGCTGACACTCAGAAACCTGGAACGAGATGGCTTGATAGAACGCCATTACTTTCCCGAGGTGCCCCCACGTGTGGAATACGAACTGACGGAGATGGGGAAAAACATGCTCGATGCGCTGAAAGGCATCAATGTGTGGGTCAGAGAGAACCTTCCGCGTATACAGAAATCACGTCAAACGTACGATGCCAAAAAGCCTTGATGTAGAACGGAGAACGACGCGAAATTGAAGTCCAAGCTTATGATGCTGCGACTTTATACAATGTCGTGCCCCGTGCCTGGTACTGTGCAGCACCTAGCTCAAAACTCCACCGTGGCAAGCAATGGCTGAAACCTGTCCTAAGTTGTTGGCCCGTAAGACCCACTACTCCGCTTCCCGACGTCACAAGAACATGAAAACAGACATTTTCCAATGTCCAAGAATGCCCCTTTCATAAAACATACTCCATGAACCACGAACAAGCAGAAACACAGGTACTGCAAGCCATTCCTGTACTGGCAAAGGATCAAAGCATTGAGGAGTGCATCGCTCAACTGCAAGCCAGCGGCCTGTCTGAAGTCCGTGCGACCAAGCTTTGCGTGATGATTCCCGAAGCCTTCGGGCTGGCACTGGCCTGGCGCCTGGGTGCAGCACTGCCTGATGAAGAGCAGATGTTTGATGTGCACAATCGCGCAGGCGAGACGGTTCAGGTCCCCATGCTGGGCCAGCATGTGTTTTCCGTCGCGCTGGCAATGGCGGTAGCGGTGCTCAAAAAAGGCTGGTTTACGCCTATCACTCGGGAAGCGTTTGAGGCAGTCAGCAATCGCAGTGCCGTCATGTCCGTTCTTCAGCAGATAGAGGGCAGTCTGGAAGGCGCTGGCACACCCAGCCTGTTCTTATGGGGCCTGGTGGCAGAGGACATCGTCGCAGACGAGTCCTTGCCCTAGTTTTAATAGGCGGAGAATACAAGCAATACTTTCAAGCCTGCTCCGAGCTGTCGTTCAGCTCCACATCACTGACCTGAGCGCTCTGCCGCTTCGCTTTCTGCTCCCGCAGAAACGCCAAGGCACGAGCAGGATCACGCGTACGGGCAAAAGGTGGCAAACCACGCCATAGCAGTTTGCCGTAGGGCTTCTCGACAATACGGGTGTCGCCCACCATCAGCACGCCCCAGTCGCGCTCGGTACGAATCAGACGCCCTGCCCCTTGCTTCAAGGCAATGGCGGCTTCGGGCAACTGGTATTCCATGAAGGGATTACCGCCCCTGTCCTTGCACTCCTTGATACGCGCTTCCAGCACCGGATCATCGGGTGGTGCAAAAGGCAGCTTGTCGATAGCCACCAGCGTCAAGGCATCACCGGGCAGGTCAATCCCTTCCCAGAAGCTGGCGCTCCCCACCAACACCGCATTGCCACGGGCACGGAACTCGTCCAGCAGAACTTGCCGTGAACGCTCCCCCTGGCGCAGCACATTGCGTTCGATGTCTTCCCGATCAAATCGGTCCCGCAGCATATCTGCAATCCGCTCGACCGAGCGCAAGGTGGTACAGAGCACCAGCACACCACCCTGACCCGCCTTGATCAGCGGAATGAGCGCATCCACGAAGGCCTGATTGAAGTTGGGATGGCTAGGAAGCGGCAAGGTGCTGGGGACGTAGAACAGCGCCTGATTCGGATAGTCGAACGGCGAAGCCCAGGCTTCGGTGCGAGCATCAAACAAACCCAGTTGACGCTTGAAGTGATTGAAATCACCATGCACCGACAAGGTGGCCGAGGTCAGCACCCAGGACTGCTCCTTGCCTCGGTAGCGCGAGAAAATCTTGGCGACCGACAAAGGGGCACTGTGCAGGCGCAGATAATGCTGCCCACTTTCTACCCAACGCACGAACTCGTCGGGCTGGTCTTCGTCTTTTTCACTTTCTGGCAAATAGGCGTGACGGCCTTGACGATCCGGCTGGCTCCATTGGAACAAGCGTGCACGCAATTCCAAGGCACTTTTATGTGCCGCCGCCAGATCTGGATGGCGTTCAGCCACCATGGCCAGCATCTTGATGACCTTGTCGAAGGTCTCCAGCAAATTCTCCAGCGCCTCGTCAAAAAGCTCGGGCTCGGGCAAGGCCTGGAAAGTGGCACGGCCACCTTGGGCGGCCAGCGACGCGGTGCGCAAATGCAAATCCCGAGCCGCTTGCTCCAGCTTGCGCGCCACCTGACTCCAGTCCACAGTCTCGCGCGCCTGGGCCAGACCCGCCGCTTCTATCTGACGACACAAATCCGTCAATTGATACAAGGACACGCTACTACCCAGAAAACGGGTGGCCACGTCGGGCAGTTGGTGTGCCTCGTCAAACACCACCAGATCCACGCTAGGCAGCAAATCCGTTACGCCCTCTTCGCGCAAGGCCAGGTCCGCCATGAACAGAGCATGGTTCACCACTACTACATCCGCATCCTGGGCATGACGGCGCGCCTTCATCACAAAGCAGTCGCGCACAAAGGGGCAATCCTGTCCCAGGCAATTATCGCGTGTGGAAGTGACTCGGTGCCAAATATCCGCGTCCTCCGGGACTTCGGCCAACTCCCCCTTGTCGCCGCTACGGCTGCGTTCAGTAAAAAGCTGGATGGCCCGCAGATAAGCAATTTCCGCACGGGACTTCAGGGCTCGATCATCCTGACCCAATCGTTCCAAATGGTAATGACAAACGTAGTTGCTGCGCCCCTTGAGCAAGGCCACATCCACCGGCAAGGCCAGCGCTTTACGCAGGTGGGGAATATCCCGACGGAACAATTGATCCTGCAAGGTGCGCGTCCCGGTCGAGACCAAGGCTTTGCCACCTTGCATGAACACAGGCACCAGATAGGCCCAGGTCTTGCCCGTGCCTGTGCCCGCCTCGGCAATCAGTACGCCGGACTCGGCGACCGTCTCGCTGATGGCTTGGGCCAGCTCCAGCTGAGCCTGCCGCGGACGATAGTGCGAGACAGACTCTGCCAGAGGGCCTTGGGGAGAAAAGATATCGGAATAATCCTGCAACAACATGGGGCAAAACCGCTCAGGGAGAGGTGACGAATGACAGAACTGTCTACAATCACAGTGGAATACATACAAGATGATACCTGCCAATTCTGGGTCGCTGCCGGTCTTTATGGCAAAATGCGGCGCTTGCAGACCCTTTTACAACGATGGACCCATAACTGAAATGACTGTGGAAACCCTCGCCCAGCAACAGGATCACCAACAGATTCTGGCGCTACTGGCCTCTGAACTGAACATCCGCATCCAACAAGCCGCCTCTACGGTTGAGCTCTTGGACAACGGGGCCACGGTCCCTTTTATTGCCCGTTACCGCAAGGAAGCGACTGGCGGCCTGGACGATAATGTCCTGCGTGATCTGGAAGTGCGCCTGATCTATTTGCGCGATATGCAATCGCGTCGTCATGCCATTCTGGAATCGATCCGCCAGCAAGAAAAACTGACGCCCGAGCTGGAGCAAGCCATTTTGGCGGCTGACACCAAGCAGCGTCTGGAAGACTTGTACGCCCCTTACAAGCCCAAGCGCCGTACCCGTGCCCAGATTGCCCGCGAAGCCGGCCTGGAGCCGCTGGCGGACGCCATTCTGGCCCAGAAGGATGCAGACCCTGTGGCGCTGGCCGAAGGCTATCTGAATGCCGAAGCCAAGATCGACACGGCCAAAGCCGCCCTGGACGGTGCCCGCGACATTCTGGCCGAACGCTTTGCCGAGCAGGCCGACCTGCTGGAAGCCATGCGCGACTATCTGTGGAAGTCCGCTCACTTGTACTCCAAGGTTGCCGAAGGCAAGGAACAGGAAGGCGACAAGTTCCGCGACTGGTTCGACTTTAACGAAGCGCTGCGCCAACTGCCTTCTCACCGCGTACTGGCTTTGTTGCGCGGTCGTCAGCAAGGTGCACTGGACCTGCGCCTGGGCCTGAACCCCGAGCAGGATGCGCTTCTGCCTCACCCTTGTGTACTGAAAGTCGCCGAGCTGACCGATGTTGGCGCTGACTTTTCCGCCGACGCCAGCCCACGCGACCATTGGCTGGCCGAGGTTTGCCGCTGGACCTGGCGCGTCAAGTTGCTGACAGCATTCGAATCCGAGCTGATTGGCCGTCTGCGCGAAGAAGCCGAGCAAGAATCTACCCGCGTGTTTGCCGCCAATCTGCGCGATTTGCTGCTGGCAGCCCCCGCTGGCAATAAAGCCGTTCTGGGCCTGGACCCAGGTATTCGTACCGGCGTAAAAGCCGCTGTGATCGATGCAACCGGCAAGGTGCTGGATACGGCCACCGTCTACCCCTTCGAGCCCCGTCGTGACCGCGAAGGCGCCATTCGTACCCTGGCCGGTCTGGCTACTCGCTACCAAGTTGAACTGGTGGCGATTGGCAACGGCACAGCATCGCGCGAAACCGAGAAACTGGTTGCCGACCTGCAATCCGCTTTCCCGCAGTTGCCTTTAACTCGCGTAGTCGTGTCGGAGGCCGGCGCTTCGGTGTACTCCGCCTCTGAACTGGCCGCACAAGAATTCCCGGATATGGACGTCAGCCTGCGCGGTGCTGTTTCCATCGCCCGCCGCCTGCAAGATCCGCTGGCCGAGCTGGTAAAGATCGACCCCAAATCCATTGGTGTTGGCCAATACCAGCACGACGTGAACCAGCGCGAACTGGCTCGCAGCCTGGATGCCGTGGTCGAGGATTGTGTGAACGCCGTGGGTGTGGACGTCAACACCGCCTCTGCTCCCCTGCTGGCGCGCGTTTCCGGCCTGAACAACACGCTGGCCAAAAACATCGTCACCTGGCGTGACGAAAACGGTGCCTTCCAAAGCCGCAAGCAGTTGCGTGAGGTGCCGCGCTTTGGTGAAAAAGCCTTTGAACAGGCAGCGGGCTTTTTGCGTATTCCCGGTGCAGCCAACCCTCTGGACGCCTCGGCGGTTCACCCCGAAGCCTATCCGGTTGCCGCCCGCATTCTGGAGCGCCTGCAAACCGAAGCCAGCGATGTCATGGGTAAATCCGGCGCACTGAAAGGCTTGTCGCCTTCCGACTTCACGGATGAGCGCTTTGGTTTGCCCACCGTGCGTGATATTTTTAATGAAATTGAAAAGCCCGGTCGCGACCCTCGCCCTGAATTCACCACCGCCAAGTTCCAGGAAGGCATCAACTCCCTGAACGATTTGACGCCCGGCATGATTCTGGAAGGCGTGGTCACCAACGTGGCCAACTTTGGTGCCTTTGTGGACGTGGGTGTGCACCAGGACGGTCTGGTGCATATCTCGGCCCTGTCCGAGACCTTTGTCAAAGATCCGCGTGATGTGGTTCGCGTTGGGCAGACCGTTAAGGTTAAAGTCCAGGAAGTGGATGTAGCTCGTAAGCGTATCGGCTTGACCATGCGCCTGAACGACGACAGCGGCCCTGTGCGTGGTTCCAGCAACACCAGCAACGCACCCCAGCGCCGTTCCGGAAACAATCGCCCCAACCGGCAAGCTGAACCGGCACCGACAGGTGCTATGGCAGCCGCCTTTAGCAAACTTCGGAGATAAGCCATGACTGAGACCGAGCGCCTTTCCCAACTGACGCGTCTGCTCAATCTGCTGACCGGATTTGATCAGAAGGAACAGGATATTGCAGCCATCAGCCAGTCCGTGCTGACAGCCAGCGCCAGCCCGACAGCGATGGGTGAGGCGTATGGCAAGCACGCCCAGAACTTGATGGAACACGATCCGGATGGCGCTCTGATCCTGGCCATCAGCTACGAGCTGGACGACTATCTGGCTCTGGCCGATACCGTGGACGAACTGTGGGAGGAGATTCTGGCTGCCTTTGAAAGCCAGGATCTGCCCGCCTTTCCCTACGACGATATGCCGTTTCAGGACGTGGACGGCTTTTTCCAATGGGCGAACGAGCAGCTGCAGGAGTTTCACCCCTCCTACTGCCTGCTGGAATTTGCCCAAAGCTATGACGAGGAATTTCAGCTGATCGTGGTCAAACGCGAGAACCTGGAGGAAATTCTAAGTCTGTGTGAAAAACTGGATATTCCTGCCCAACCTGCCGAATAGGACAGGTATTCCTGGCCCAAGCCCATCATCAAGCCCTGCATGAACATTCATGCAGGGCTTGATGCTTTTGGCCCGCTTGAATGCAAAGCGCCTCAAAGCGCATTAGACTGGTCCCGCCATCAGCGTCAACAAAGCGAGCCTCCTGTACTCGCCTGGCTGCCTGGCCCAAACAGAAACATCCCACTTTGCCGGGACTGGCGCAAAGCCAAATCCAGCGCGGCAAGGTCCAGAAGGAGAAGCATGGTGCAAAAGCACTGGTCGCAGGTCGAACTCCTGCACGAAACCGTATCCAACCCCAACATCCATGTGCGTGGCACACACAGCTACTACAGCCATGCCTGGACCGACAGTTTTGAAGAAAGCGTGGTGCGTTACCTGTACGGGGACGAATACAGCCGCAAGGCCTGGACCTCTCAATGGCCGGTAGACCAATTGCATATTGGTGACTACGTGTGCATCGGTGCCGAGGCCGTGATTCTGATGGGCGGCAACCATACCCATCGCATGGACTGGTTCAGCCTGTATCCCTTCGTGGACAAGATTACGGACGCCTATGTGGGCAAAGGCGACACCCACATCCATGACGGTGCCTGGATCGGCATGCGGGCCATGATCATGCCCGGTGTAGTCATTGGTGAAGGCGCTGTCGTGGCCTCCGGGGCGGTTGTGACCAAGAGCGTGGCACCGTACACGATTGTGGCCGGAAATCCGGCTGTGCCTGTGCGCAAGCGCTTTGACGATTCGACGATTGAGCGACTGCTAGGTCTGAAGATATATGACTGGCCGGAAGTGAAATTCACGGCTTTGCGCGACGTGATCTGCGCAGAAGATATTGCGGCCTTGGAGCTGGCCAGCAAAGACTGGGACCAGAAGTCCACGATTCAGACACAGACCTGAACGAACCCTTGCCTTAGGGATTGCAAATGCAGAGCAAACGTTGAGGCTAAAAGCCGACTGCAAGGCTATCTCTGCCGCAAGCTTGATCCTCAAACACCTTTCAATGTATTGATAAATAAGAACAAAACTTCCCCTGACATGAGATGAACATCTCATATCAGGGGCTGTTTATTTTCAAACTTGCGTCAAGGTAGAACGCAGCAGCACAAAGAGGCTCGCTACACCCTGCATGGGATCAGTCCTGAGCAAATTCTTTGCAAGGAATCAATCCCACCACAGTCACCCTACTTAGTCCCGCATCGAATCCAAAGCGACTTCAAGTGCGCCACGCAGATCTGCCGATACGCGCGCGACTTCCTCACCGGCACAATGGATTTGCAGTTCCTGGCCGTCTTGCTTGGTCACCTCTGCAAACGCAGCAGTCTGCAATGCCTTGATCGCAACGCCCGCCTGTTTAGGGTCAGCGTAGGAGCGGGACAGGAACAGCTCTTGTCCGGCGGCATCTTGCAGACGGAAGCGGAAGGTGCCATCTTCGTCGCGGAAGTTCACAAAGCGAGCTTTACGGGCCTTGGCTTCGGACTTGCTGGCAGCGGTACTCAACGGATCGCGCAGGCCTACAGCGGCCTTCAGCTCGTGGATGAAAGGCGTTGCGTAGGCACGAGCCTTGCGGGCACCCACTTGCAGCAACTCTTCAATTTCCTGAGGGCGAGCCATCAAGGACTCATAACGCTCGCGCATGGGGGCGATCATGGTTTCCAGAACCTGATGCAAAGCCTCCTTGGCCTCACCCCAGGCCATCCCTTCGATCAGTTGCTGACGGAAGGCCTGCGTCTGCTCCGGCGTCGCGAAGGCCTTGTACAAGGCGGTCAGGTGGGAATCGTCCGGGTTCTTGGGCTCGCCTGGGCCTTTGGAGTCCGTCACGATACGGGCGATGGCAGACTTCAGTGCCTTGGCACCACCTTCAAACAAGGGAATGGTGTTGTCGTAGCTCTTGGACATCTTGCGACCGTCCAGGCCCGGCAGCAAGGCCAGGTCTTCTTCTACCTGCACTTCAGGCAGCACAAACAGCTCTTTGCCACGACCATACAAATGGTTGAAGCTCTTGGCGATATCGCGTGCCATTTCCAGGTGCTGTACCTGATCACGGCCCACGGGTACTTTGTGCGCATTGAACATCAGAATGTCGGCCGCCATCAGCACGGGGTAGCTGAACAAGCCCATGGTGACGCCATCATCAGGATCAATGCCGGCAGCTTCGTTCTTGTCCACGGAGGCTTTGTAGGCGTGCGCACGGTTCATCAAACCCTTGCCGGTCACACAGCCCAGCATCCAGGACAGTTCCGGGATCTCTGGAATATCGGATTGACGGTAGAACGTTACTTTTTCCACATCCAGGCCGCAGGCTATCCAGGTGGCGGCAATCGCACGGCGCGAAATGGCTACGCGCTCCGGATCGTCACATTTGATCAGGGCGTGGTAGTCCGCCATGAAGAAAAATGCGTCGACATCGGCTTGCTGGCTAGCACGGATAGCCGGACGAATCGCCCCGGCATAGTTACCCAAGTGTGGAATACCGGTCGTTGTAACGCCGGTCAGTACTCGTGTCGTCATGATAAAAAATACGCTTATAAAACTACGTGTCAGGGTCAGGGATCAGGCGCATTGGCCACCGGCCGCGCCCAGGCCCTACAAAATAACTGCCTGGCGCCGTTCTGACTCCAGGTACTCGCGCGATTGCATTTCCATCAAACGCGAGACAGTACGGTGGAACTCATTGGCCATGGGGCCATCTACATACAACTCTTCCTCGGGCACAGCCGCGGACATAATAAATTTGACTTTGTGATCGTAAAAAACGTCCACCAGCCAGGTAAAGCGCCGTGCAGCAGAAGCATCACGGGCGGTCATGCGGGGAACATCGGACAGGATCACGGTCTGGAAACGGTTGGCCAGTTCCAGATAATCGTTCTGCGAGCGCGCACTGACGCACAGGGTTTCGAAATCAAACCACACGGCCGAGCCTGACAAGGCCACCGCTTTCACATCCCGGTTTTCGATACTGAGCACAGGCTCTTGAGGAGCCGTGTCCGACAAGGCCGTGAACATGGATTGCAGTTCTGCGGTGGTCTCCGGACCCAATGGCGTCAGATAGGTTTTCACCTGTTCCAGCGCACGGCGGCGGTAATCCACACCCGTATCCACGTTCATGATGTCCATGTTCTTCTGGATCAGCGCAATGGCGGGCAAAATGCGATCACGGTGCAGGCCTTCCGGATACAGCGTGGACGGCTCGTAATTGGACGTCATCACAAAGGACGTGCCGCGCTCGAACAGGCCCAGCAGCAGCTTGTACAGAATCATGGCATCGGCCACGTCCGAGACGTGGAACTCGTCAAAACAGATCAGGCGGTAACGCTTGGCGATACGCTTGGCAACCTCGTCCAAAGGATCGCTCATGCCTTTAACCTGATTCAGCTCCTTGTGCACGCCACGCATGAACTCATGGAAGTGAATGCGGGTTTTGCGCTTGAGCGGCACCGTCAGGTAGAAGGCGTCCATCAGAAAGCTCTTGCCTCGCCCTACACCACCCCACAGGTACACACCACGCGGCACTTCCGGGCGGGAAAACATGCGACGCAAGGTACTGGAGCGCATTTTGCGATACTCCACCCACTCGTCGTAATAGCGTTGCAGCCGGTCTATAGCTTGCTCCTGCGCCTGGTCGGCACGGTAGCCTTTTTCCGCTAAAGCCTGATGGTAATACTCGCGAACATTCATATCACTGAAAATAAAAGAACCTGTCCGAGACAGGTAGTGGTCTGCCAGCATGCACTGCGGTCCACAACAGCACTGCCTTTGATGCAGGGTCTGAGCATACTGCGCGGTCAATTATCTCACGCATCACAGCCTGTACAGACTGCTTTGATCAGCCTTTCGTGACGAAAAAAAGGGCGAGCCCGTGCCCGCCCTTTTCCAACAACACCCTGAAAGTCTATCAGAAGTTCAGAGCGCGTTTGTCCACTGCCAAGGCCGCTTCTTTCAGGGCTTCGGACAGGGTTGGGTGAGCATGGCAAATACGGGCGATGTCTTCCGACGCGCCACGGAATTCCATGATCGCAACAGCTTCAGCTACCAGCTCGGAAGCCACAGGGCCCACAAAGTGCACGCCCAGAACTTCGTCGGTCTTGGCATCAGCCAGAACCTTCACAAAGCCGGTGGTGTCACCCAGTGCGCGGGCACGGCCGTTAGCCAGGAAGGGGAAGCTGCCAGCGCGGTAAGCACGGCCTTCAGTCTTCAGTTGCTGTTCGGTCTTGCCAACCCAAGCGATTTCGGGGGAGGTGTAGATAACCCAAGGCACGGTGTCGAAGTTGACGTGAGGTTGCTGACCCGCCAGACGCTCGGCCACAGCCACACCTTCTTCTTCGGCTTTGTGAGCCAGCATAGGGCCACGCACCACGTCACCCACTGCCCAGATACCTGGCAGGCTGGTAGCGCAATCGTCGTCCACAACCACGAAACCACGCTCGTCCAGTTTCAGACCAATGGTTTCTGCACCCAGACCAGCGGTGTTAGGCACACGGCCAATGGACACGATCAGCTTGTCGGCTTCCAGCTTATGCTCGGCACCAGCGGCGTCCACGTAGTTGATAGTGACCTGTTTGGCAGACTTCTTGATCTCGCCAACCTTCACGCCCACATTGATCTTCAGACCTTGTTTCGTGAAAGCTTTCAGGGCTTCCTTGGCCACGTCGCGATCCACGGCGGACAGGAACTCGGGAGCGCCTTCCAGAATGGTCACTTCGGCACCCAGACGACGCCACACGCTACCCAGTTCCAGACCAATCACACCGGCACCGATAACGGCCAGCTTCTTGGGAACCTTGGGCAGACGCAATGCGCCGTCGTTGGACAGAATCTGCTCTTCGTCGAACTCAGCACCGGGCAAGGCACGAGCCGAGCTACCGGTCGCGATGATGACGTTCTTGGCAACCAGCTCTTCGGCGTTGGCGCCGGCCACGTTCACCGACCAGCCGCCGTCAACCTTGGCGCCAAACGAAGCGGTGCCGTGGAAGAAGTTAACCTTGTTCTTCTTGAACAGGTACAAGATACCGTCGTTGTTTTGCTTGACGACCACATCTTTGCGACCGACCAGCTTGTCCAGATTCAGCGATACGCCCTTGACGTCCACGCCGTGCTCGGCCAAATGCAGATTGGCGTGCTCGAAATGCTCGGACGATTGCAGCAAGGCCTTGGAAGGAATGCAACCAACGTTGGTGCATGTACCGCCAGGAGCGGGCTTGCCTTCAGCGGTGGACCATGCGTCCACGCAAGCGACGCTCATACCCAGTTGAGCGGCACGAATGGCGGCGATGTAGCCACCGGGGCCTGCACCAATCACGACAACATCAAATTGCTTAGCCATAAAAAATCCCATAAATGTGAAAAGGCACGCTGGACCGTCCAGAAGTCAGACGGGAAAGAATCAGGCGGCGAACACCAGCCCCCAGGGCCTTAAACAAAGTCGGCCAAGGCTTAGAAGCAAGCACTTGGCCGTAAACATACTAGACCGAAACTACCGCGTGCTTAGACGTTCAGCAGCAAACGCTGAGGATCTTCCAGCGCTTCTTTCATGGCTACCAGACCCAGAACGGCTTCGCGGCCGTCGATGATGCGGTGGTCGTAGGACATAGCCAGGTAGTTCATGGGGCGAACCACGATCTGACCGTTTTCCACAACAGCGCGATCCTTGGTGGCGTGAATGCCCAGGATGGCGGACTGAGGTGGGTTGATGATGGGAGTGGACAGCATGGAGCCGAACACACCACCGTTGGAGATGGAGAAGGTACCGCCTGTCATTTCTTCCAGGGTCAGCTTGCCGTCGCGAGCACGGGCACCGAAGTCAGCGATTTGCTTTTCGATGTCAGCGATGGACATTTGATCAGCGTTACGCAGGATAGGCACCACCAGACCGCGTGGGCTACCAACGGCCACACCGATGTCAAAGTAACCGTGGTAGATGATGTCTTTGCCATCAACCGAGGCGTTCAGCACGGGGTATTTCTTCAGGGCGGCAACAGCAGCCTTGACGAAGAAGGACATGAAGCCCAGTTTCACGCCGTGCTCTTTCTCGAACTGATCCTTGTACTTCTTGCGCAGATCCAGCACCGCTTGCATGTTCACTTCGTTGAACGTGGTCAGCATGGCGTTTTCGGACTGCGACTGCAGCAGACGCTCGGCGATACGAGCGCGCAGGCGGCTCATGGGCACGCGCTGTTCTGGACGGCCGTCCAGGGACAGGGTTGGAGGGGCAACAGGAGCGGCAGCAGGTTTAGCAGCAGCGGCGTTGGCTTCCAGAGCGTCACCCTTGGTGATGCGACCACCACGGCCGGAACCTTCCACGGAGCTGGCTTCCACACCCTTTTCAGCCAGGATCTTGGCAGCTGCAGGCGAAGCAACCGAAGAGGCGGCGGAGCTGGCAGCAGGAGCTGCAGCGGCTGGGGCAGCAGCAGGAGCGGCTTCTTCAGCAGCGGCGGCAGGAGCAGCAGCGCTAGCCTTGCCTTCGGAGTCGATACGGGCCAGCACGTCGCCGGAGGTAACAGTGCTGCCGTTGGCCTTGACGATTTCGCTCAGCACGCCCGAAGCAGGAGCGGGAACTTCCAGAACGACCTTGTCGGTTTCGACTTCGATCAGGATTTCGTCAGCCTGGACCATTTCGCCAGGTTGTTTTTTCCATTCCAGCAAGGTTGCTTCGGAGATGGATTCAGAGAGTTGGGGAACCAGAACGTCAGTAATTGCCATGATTATATTTTCCGTATTTAAAATTTGGGGTGCGTTATTTGGTCAGCATGAAGCCTTTGCGAGCGCCGAAAGCCTGCTCCAGCAGCGCCTTGTGCTGTTCCTGGTGTTTGGCCAGGTAACCCACTGCAGGCGAAGCGGAAGCGGCACGACCGGCGTAGCCAAGCTTCTGACCTTCGGTCATGTTCTCGTAGATGTGATGCTGAACGTAGAACCATGCACCTTGGTTTTGAGGTTCGTCCTGAACCCAGATAACTTCCTTGGCGTTGCTGTATTTAGCCAGCTCTGCCTGGAAGGCCTTGTGGGCAAACGGATACAACTGCTCCACACGGATAATGGCAATATCGTTGCGCTCCAGTTCTTTGCGGTGGTTCACCAGATCGTAGTAAACCTTGCCCGAGCAAGCCAGAACACGTTTGACAGCGGCTGCATCAATCGCCTGATCCGTTTCACCGATCACAGGCATGAAGTGGCCTTCAGCCAGATCGCTCAATGGCGAAGTAGCATCTTTGTTACGCAGCAAGGACTTGGGCGTCATGATGACCAAGGGCTTGCGGAAAGGACGGATCATCTGACGACGCAGAACGTGGAAGATCTGGGCGCCGTTGGTGGGCTGGACAACCTGGATATTGTTGTCTGCGCACAGTTGCAAGAAGCGCTCGATACGGGCCGAGGAGTGCTCTGGACCCTGACCTTCGTAGCCGTGTGGCAGCATCAGAGTCAGACCGCAATGACGGCCCCACTTGGCTTCACCCGACGTAATGAACTGGTCGATAACAACCTGGGCACCGTTGGCGAAGTCGCCGAACTGGGCTTCCCAGATAGTCAGGATGTTGGGCTCTGCCGAAGCGTAACCGTATTCAAAAGCCAGCACGGCTTCTTCGGACAGGACCGAGTCGATCACCGTGAAGTTGGCCTGGCCTTCGGAGACGTTCTGCAAAGGAATGTAGGTACCGTCGTTCCAGCGCTCACGTTTCTGATCGTGCAGCACGGCGTGACGGTGCGTGAACGTACCACGGCCCGAGTCCTGGCCGGTAATACGAATGGCGTAGCCGTTGTTCACCAGGGTTGCAAAGGCCAAGTGCTCGCCCATGCCCCAGTCCACCTGAGCTTCGCCACGCGCCATGGCACGACGGTCGTTCAGCATGCGGTTGACCAATGGGTGAACGGTAAAGCCTTCTGGCACGGTGGTCAGTTTTTCACCGATGCGTGTCAGTTCGGACATCGGCAAGGCGGTGTCAGCCTGGTCAGTCCATTTGGCGCCCAGGAAAGCAGACCAGTCGGTGGCGTACTTGTTCTTGTAGTCTGTCAGAACAGGTTCAACCGTGCGCTTGCCGTCTTCCATCAGTTGACGGTAAGCCTTGACCAGATCTTCGGGTTCGTTCTCGGACAGAATGCCTTGAGCAACCAGCTTGTCGGCGTACAGTTTGCGGGTACCGTTGTGCTGACCAATCTTCTTGTACATCAGCGGCTGGGTCATCGAGGGAGTATCTTGCTCGTTGTGGCCCAGTTTACGGAAACAAACAATATCAACCACGACGTCGTGCTTGAACTCGCGGCGGAAATCCAGAGCCAGCTGAGTCACGAACACCACGGCTTCAGGATCGTCGCCGTTCACGTGGAAAACAGGGGCTTCAATCATCTTGACCACGTCCGTGCAATACAGCGTGGAGCGTGTATCGCGGGGGTCAGAGGTGGTGAAACCGATCTGGTTGTTGATCACGATGTGCAGCGTGCCACCGGTACCGTAGCCACGGGTCTGGGCCAGGTTCAGTGTTTCCATGACCACGCCCTGACCGGCAAAAGCCGCGTCACCGTGAACCAGCACAGGCAGAACCTGGCTGCCGTCTTCGTCGCTACGACGATCCTGACGAGCACGGACCGAACCCTCGACCACTGGGTTAACAATTTCCAGGTGGGATGGGTTAAAGGCCAGAGACAGGTGGACTGGACCGCCGCGGGTGGACAGGTCGCTGGAGAAGCCGTTGTGGTATTTCACGTCGCCGTCGGTCAGGCCTTCAGCGTGACGGCCCTCAAACTCGGCAAACAGATCACCGGGCATTTTGCCCATGATGTTGACCAGCATGTTCAGGCGACCACGGTGGGCCATACCCACGATGATTTCCTGAACGCCGTTCTCGCCAGCGTGGTTGACCACTTCATCCATACAAGCGATGAAGCTCTCGCCACCTTCCAGGGAGAAGCGTTTCTGACCGACGTATTTGGTGTGCAGGAAGCGCTCCAGGCCTTCGGCCTCGGTCAGCTGCTGCAAGATGTTGCGTTTTTGTTCAACGTTGAAAGAACCTGTGCCATGCACCGACTCCAGGCGCTGCTGAATCCAGCGCTTGACGACCGGGTCGGAGATGTACATGAATTCTGCGCCCACCGAACGGGAGTACGTATCACGCAGGGCCTTGAGCATGTCGCGCAGCGTCATGGTGTCGGCTTTGGTGAAGTAGGTGTTGGTGGCGGAGTAGACCTGGTCCAGATCCGCTTCGGTCAAACCGTAGAAAGCAGGGTCCAGTTCAGGGATGCTGGGGCGTTCGGAGCGCTTCAGAGGGTCCAGATCAGCAATGCGTGCACCCAGGGAGCGGTACGCAGCAATCATGGACTGGATCGACACTTGCTTCATGGCAACTGTCAGGTCCGGTGCTTGCGCGCTGGTCAGGAAGGCATTGGCTTTCGCACGTTGGGCGAAGGACTCGACGATAGGAGCGTGAGCTTGATCGCGGGTGCTGTCGCGGCCGTCAGTAGCTGGCTGATGCTGCAGTTGATCGAAGTACTCGCGCCATTGATCGGCGACGGAGCCCGGATTGTCGAGGTAGGACTCGTAGAGTTCTTCGACGTAAGGAGCATTGCTCCCGAACAGATAAGAGTTACTGAGCAGTTCTTTTTGCGATGACATTATTACGCTTCACCTATCCGAGTGTTTCACTCGTGTTGAGATGCAGGAAAACCTTCCGCGACACGGACCTCGCCGGTTAGCGGATAGCAGGAGCAGAAGGCAACGTAGGACGCCTTATACAAGCCGTATTGATCTAGTATAACGCTGCACACAAAAGGCGCAATTAATGACATCTAAAATGCTTGGCGACTGCAGCAGACCGTTGGCATTAACAAACACATCGATCTATCACACGGGCGAATTCTTACAAAAGAAGCGCTCCAAATCATGATTGACGCCCCTAGCCTGCCCCACATGAAGGAAAAATTCCGATATGCTAAACGGGTGCAGCAAGTACGCGCTTCGCGGGCCCCTTTTCCACCAAACCGAGCCCAGCCTGCCCTTGGTCACCTTGAGGCAGGCAACCAGCGTTGCCATGACATATGCTGCCTATAACAAATCAGCACCTACCTGGTGACTGTATTTCTTATAAATTAGATTCACTTTTACACTAGAAAATCCTATCAGGAGCTTTACCAAAATGGATGCCAACGCCGATCTGGCCAAACTTGCGCTGGACTATCACGCGTATCCCACTCCCGGGAAAATCTCGGTGGTCCCTACCAAGACCCTAGCCAATCAAGATGACCTCTCGCTAGCCTACTCCCCCGGCGTCGCATCTGCTTGCATGGCCATCCACGCCGAAGGCGAAGAAGCCGCCGCCAAGTACACCTCGCGCGCCAACCTGGTTGCCGTGGTCACCAACGGTACCGCCGTGCTGGGTCTGGGCAATATCGGCCCGCTGGCCGCCAAGCCCGTCATGGAAGGCAAAGGCTGCCTGTTCAAGAAATTCGCCGGCATCGATGTGTTCGATATCGAGTTGAACGAAACCGATCCGGACAAGCTGGTCGACATCATTGCCGCACTGGAACCCACCCTGGGTGGTGTGAACCTGGAAGACATCAAGGCCCCCGAGTGCTTCTACATCGAGAAGAAGCTGCGCGAGCGCATGAGCATTCCCGTGTTCCACGATGACCAACACGGTACCGCCATCATCTCGTCCTCGGCGGTTCTGAACGGCCTGAAAGTCGTCAACAAGAACATCGCCGACATCAAGCTGGTTTGCTCGGGCGCTGGCGCTGCTGCCATTGCCTGCCTGGACTTGCTGGTGGCCCTGGGCGTGAAGCTGAGCAACATTTTTGTAGCCGACTCGCGCGGCATCATCTGGAAAGGTCGCGACGAGAACATGGAGCCCAACAAGGCTCGCTACGCTCAGGAAACCGACGCCCGTACACTGGCTGATGCCATGGTCGGCGCTGACGTGTTCCTGGGTTGCTCGGCTCCTGGCGTGCTGTCTGCCGACATGGTCAAGACCATGGCCGACAAGCCTCTGATTCTGGCCCTGGCCAACCCCGAGCCTGAAATCCGCCCTGAAGTGGCCAAGGCTGCCCGCCCCGACTGCATCATCGCCACTGGCCGTTCGGACTACCCGAACCAGGTCAACAACGTGCTGTGCTTCCCCTTCATTTTCCGTGGCGCCCTGGACGTGGGTGCCAGCGTGATCAACGAAGACATGAAGCTGGCTTGCGTGAAAGCCATTGCCGAGCTGGCCCAGGTCGAGCAAAGCGACGATATGGCCACCGCTTACGGCGGCGAAGACCTGCGTTTTGGTCCTGAGTACATCATCCCCAAACCGTTTGATTCCCGTCTGATTGTTCAGATTGCTCCTGCCGTGGCCCAGGCTGCGATGGACTCCGGCGTTGCCGCCCGTCCCATCGAAGACATGGACGCCTACCGTCAGAAACTGATCGCCATGACCTACCACACCGGCCCGCTGATGCGTCCGTTGTACATGCAGGCCAAGGCTGCGCCCAAGCGCATCATTTACGCTGACGGCGAAGACGAGCGTGTATTGCGTGCCGTGCAAACCGTGGTGGACGAAAAGCTGGCCCAACCTATTCTGGTGGGTCGCCCCAGCGTGATCGACATGCGCGTCAAGAAAGCGGGTCTGCGTCTGGAAGCCGGCAAGAACGTGCAAATCGTTGATCCCGAAGACGACGATCGCTTCACCGAAACCTGGACCGCCTACTACAAGCTCAAGGCTCGTGAAGGCGTCACTCCAGACATCGCCAAAGCCATGATACGCAAGCACAATTCGCTGATTGGCGTGATGCTGCTGCAACGCGGTGATGCAGACGGCATGATCTGCGGTGTAGCCAGCAACTACGACAGCCAGCTGCACTACGTTGAGCAAGTCATTGGCCTGAAAAAGGAAGCTCAAACCTTCGCCGCCATGAACGTGCTGATGCTGCCTACACAAACTCTGTTTGTGTGCGATACCCACGTGAACGAGAACCCCACAGCCGAACAGATCGCCGACATGACGATCCAGGCCGCCGAGGAAGTTCGCCGTTTTGGCGTGGTGCCTCGCGTGGCTCTCTTGTCGCACTCGAACTTTGGCAGCCGCCAGACCGAGTCCTCGCGCAAGATGGCCAAGGCTCGTCAAATCCTGGCTGAACGCGCTCCCGACCTGGAAGTGGACGGCGAAATGCACGCTGACTCCGCCCTGTCCGAGAAGATCCGCCTGAAAGCCTTCCCCGACAGCACGCTGCGCGGTTCGGCCAACCTGCTGATCACTCCAAACCTGGACGCCGGCAACATCACGTACAACATGCTGAAGATGACAGGCAGCAACGGTGTGGCCATGGGCCCCATCCTGCTGGGTGCGGCTCGCCCCATCCACATCCTGACCACCAGCGCCACTGTGCGTCGCATCATCAACATGACAGCCCTGGCTGTTGTGGATGCTCAGCAAGAAGCCCAGCAAAACAGCTAAGCCTGTTTAGCTGAATAAAAACCGGATGCAGCGTAAAAGCGGCATCCGGTTTTTTTTATCGCCGATCCAGATTCAGTTCGGTACGACAAGGGCTCCCATCAAGCCATCGCCGGAGACATTGGGCGGCCCCGAGACAGACTCAAGCCACCGATTGCGACTACCAGGAAGATTGCCGCTGCCAGCCACCAGCCTGCTGCACCCGTAATCAAGGCCTGCCCGATCAAGCCAGCCTGTATCACGTAATAAACCATGGGAATCAAGGTCTTGCGCACAATCTCCCCTTCTCGACCCAACATGCCTACCACGGCACCGGCAGCAACCACGTTATGCACGCAGATCATGTTGCCCGCTGCCCCACCGACGGCCTGCAGAGCCACCACAATGGCGGACTGATCGACACTCAAGCCAATTTGCTGAGCAGTCGAGAACTGGAAGTACGAGAACATCATATTGCTGACCGTATTGGAGCCAGCGATAAAGGCACCCAGGCTGCCTACCCAGGGTGAGATGGTCGGCCAAGCCTGTCCAGCTGCAGCAGCCGCGCCTTGAGCCAGGACCAGAGGCATGCTGGCTATTGAGCCATCTGCGGCGGCCGAATTGATGAACACCTGCACCATAGGCACAGCCAGCAACAAGGCAGGAGCAGCACTGCCCATGGTGCTCAGCGACTGCTTGACGCCTTGCATGTACTGCTGGCCATTCATGCGGAAGATGGCGATACATGCCAGGGACACCAGAATCAGGATAGCGCCCGGTGAAAACAACAGCTGTGCCGAGGTGGAAATACCGGTACCAAACAGGGCCTCAACCTTGATCGTGGCAGAGGGACCTGTCAACCAGGCTTTCACAGCAGGAACAGTACGGGTCAGGATCAGCAGCAGCACAACGAGCACGTAGGGCGAAAAGGCTCGCAATACGGAAAAGCTCTGCTTGGTTTCCACATTGTCCATGGCAACTGTACCCAGCCACTGAGAAGGCCACTGACTGCGATCAGGGAAGTCAAAGGTCTTGGAGGGCGCAAACCAGCCTTTGCGTGCCGCCGTCACCACAATCACCAGGCCCACCATTGCGCCCACCATGGATGGAAACTCCGGCCCTAAGACCACCGCGATCAAGTAATAAGGAACGGTGAAAGCCAGACCCGCAAACAGGGCAAACTTCCAGGCGCCCAAACCCTCCACGAAGGATCGGCGCTCGCCAAAAAAGCGCGTCAGCAAGCCACACAGCAGCAAAGGAATCACAAAGCCCGTCAAGGCATGAATCAAGGCTACGTTTTCGACAATCTGCTGCAAATACTCCAGAGGCTGCATAGGAGCGATAGTCGCCGCGACATCGGCCTTGTTATCGACGCCCGAGCGCACACCGACCAGCATGGGGGTACCGACAGCACCAAACGAAACCGGGGTGGACTGGATAACCAGTACCGACATCACGGCCGCCATTGCCGGAAAACCCAATGCCAGCAACAAAGGCGCACCGACCGCAGACGGTGTACCAAAACCCGATGAGCCCTCGATCAGTGAGCCGAACAGCCAGGCCACAATAATGACCTGTATGCGACGATCAGGGGACACATCCATAAAGCCCTGGCGAATGGCTGCCAGCGCGCCGCCCACCTTGAGCGTGTTCAACAGCAGTACGGCCCCAAAGACAATGAACAGCAAGGTCAGGGCAGTCACCACCCCGTTGACCGTCGCTGCGGCAATAACCTCGGCCTGACTGCCCCACACGAACAAAGCCAGCAAGGCTGTCACAATATAGGCTGCGCCCATGGACAGCTTTGCCGAACGCCCCAGCACAACCATCAACAAAAACACAACCAACAATGGCGCCAGGGCCATCAAGGTGTATAAAAGACTCATCTCCAGATCTCCTTCGTGTCGGTAGCACGTTTTATGGAAAGAGGAGCTGCCAGCCCAGAGCTCAAAACCGTGGTGCCGGTCTCGATTTCGAGCAGCCCTCCCCCTCTTGTTCTAGCTTGGAGAATGATAGAGGTATTACCACTTTTTAATTACCGGCATAAACCCTGATCTTTTTAGTCATTTTCACCCCTATACTCACACTAAAAACACAAATTGGTCTTACCACTTCAAACCGATTTATGACTACGAACCCTAAAACGCGTCTCTCCGACCAGATCACTGAAAAAATTATCCAGCTCATCCAGGAAGAGAAACTGCAACCTGGTGACCGGATCCCCTCCGAGCGTCAATTAGCCGAGCAACTGGAAGTGTCACGCGTACCGATACGGGAAGCGCTGCGTACGCTAAGTTCACAGGGAGTGTTATTTACCCGCCAAGGCGGCGGCACTTTCGTGCAGAAAAGCGACCTGATCAACTGGCCTGCCCAGGCCATCGCCCCTTTGGAGCAGCTCCTGAGCCAGGACCCCTTGTATCGCTACGATGTGCTGGAGGCGCGGCGGGCGCTGGAGGCCAGTACGGTATGGCACGCCGCGATACGAGCCACGGAGGCGGACAAAAAAAGAATCAGGCAATGCTTTGACATCATGGTTGAACATCAAAAGAATCAGGATGCCGAACTATCGGCCCGCGCTGATGCTCAATTTCACCTGGCCATTGCCCAGGCATCCCACAACGTGGTGCTTTTGCAAATCATGAATGGCTTGTTCCAACTGGTGTTCTCCACCGTCAAGGAAAACCGCCGTGCCATGTTTGAGTTCGACAATGCGCGCGAGGTAGAGGTCCTGACCCAGCAGCACGAAGCCGTGATGAACGCCATTTTGGAAGGCAATGCCGACCTGGCCCGTGAGCAGATCAACAAGCATCTGGATCATGTACAGGCTAAAGTCCGCCAGTCCGAAGAAAACAATGCGCGCGAGCAGCGGCTCTCCCGTTTCAACCACCAGCTTCTGCAACCCTGAACCCCGCCAGTGCCGGATGCGTTTCATCACGATCGCGTGGCGCAATAAGCAAAACAGCAGGCGAAAAAAAAGTGCACCACAAATTGGTGCACTTGCGTAAAACCAGGGGCTCAGTCAGCGCAGAGGCTAATGACACCTGGCTTGATCCAGGTCTCTGAGCCCACAGTGATTAACGCTGATCAGGTACGTCGCGCTGAGTTGGGCCCACGTACAACTGACGTGGACGGCCGATCTTGTAATCTGGATCGGACAACATTTCGTTCCACTGAGCAATCCAGCCCACGGTACGAGCCAGGGCGAAGATAGCGGTGAACAAGGAGGTTGGGATACCAATAGCGCGCTGAACGATACCCGAGTAGAAGTCTACGTTGGGGTACAGCTTGCGTTCGACGAAGTAGGGATCTTCCAGAGCAATGCGCTCCAGTTCCATGGCCAGCTTGAACAGAGGATCGTTCTCCAGGCCCAGGGCTTCCAGAACTTCCTTGCAGGTTTCTTGCATCAGCTTGGCGCGTGGGTCGTAGTTCTTGTAGACACGGTGACCAAAGCCCATCAGGCGCACGCCCGAGTTCTTGTCCTTGACCTTCTCCATGAACTCGCCAACCTTGTCGATGCCGCCGTTGGCTTGCAACTCTTCGAGCATGTTCAGGCAAGCTTCGTTTGCACCACCGTGGGCAGGACCCCACAAGCAAGCAACACCCGCAGCAATAGCAGCGAAAGGATTGGTGCCGGACGAACCGCACAGACGCACGGTGGAAGTCGAGGCGTTTTGTTCGTGATCTGCATGCAGGATGAAGATACGGTCCAGAGCGCGCTCAACCACTTCGTTGACCTTGTAGTCTTCGCAAGGGGTAGCGAACATCATGCGCAAGAAGTTGCCGGTGTAGGACAAATCATTCTTGGGATAGATGAAGGGCTGTCCCAAAGAATACTTGTACGCCATCGCAACCAGAGTAGGCAGCTTGGCGATCAAGCGGATAGCCGACACATGACGGTGATGAGGATTCGTGATGTCCGTGGAGTCATGGTAGAACGCCGACAGAGCACCGACCAGGCCAGTCAGTATTGCCATGGGGTGGGCGTCCGGACGGAAGCCGCGCAGGAAGTGCTGCATCTGTTCCTGAACCATGGTGTGGTTCGTGACCAGGGAGTCAAATTCCTGCTTCTGATCTGCGTTCGGCAGGTCACCGTTCAGGATCAGGTAGCACACATCCATGAAATCGCACTTTTGTGCCAACTGGTCGATCGGGTAACCACGGTACATCAACTGGCCCTTGTCGCCGTCAATGTAGGTGATACCGGATTCGCAAGCCGCCGTTGCCATAAAGCCTGGGTCATAGGTAAACATACCTGTCTGACCGTAGAGCTTACGGATATCGATCACGTCCGGACCTACGGTGCCCTTGTGTACAGGGAACTCAACCGAAGGGCTACCGTCGGAGAAGGATAGCGTGGCTTTTTTATCTGACAATTCCATCACTTTTTTCCTCAATGGTTATAGCTTTCGCATAATGTCTACTAGTCGCTGAATGTCCGGTGTGGCGTACTGCCCTTCTGGCTCGGAGCGAGCCAGAAGGACATCCAGCAAAACTGTATCGTCCATTTCGAACAAGCGGGTCAGGGCCGAGACGTCCTGATCAGTCAGCTCGTTTTCGTATTGATCCAGAAAACGGGTGATCATCAAGTCGTTTTCAAGCAAGCCCCGGCGCGCACGCCAGCGCAGGCGCGCACGCTCCAATTCCGTCAATGTTCTCATCGGTACATACCCACCTTTTTAGATACTGCGACGCACCAGCATTTCTTTGATCTTGCCGATGGCATGCGACGGGTTCAGTCCTTTTGGACAGACGTCCGTGCAATTCATGATCGTGTGGCAGCGGAACAAGCGGTATGGATCTTCCAGATTGTCCAGACGCTCGCCCGTTGCTTCGTCACGCGAGTCGGCAATGAAACGATAGGCTTGCAACAAACCAGCAGGACCGACGAACTTGTCGGGGTTCCACCAGAACGATGGGCAAGAGGTCGAGCAGCAGGCGCACAGAATGCACTCGTACAGACCATCGAGCTCCTCACGGGCTTCAGGCGTTTGCAAACGCTCTTTCTCTGGAGGAGGAGCATCGTTGATCAGGAACGGCTTGACCGAATGGTACTGATCGAAGAAGTGGGTCATGTCCACGATCAGGTCACGGATAACCGGCAGACCTGGCAGTGGGCGCAAGACCACAGGTTCTTTCAAGTCACGCATATTGGTGGTGCAGGCCAGACCGTTCTTGCCATTGATGTTCATGGCATCGGAACCGCACACACCTTCACGGCAAGAGCGACGCAGCGCCAGGCTGTCGTCCATGTCGTTTTTAATGCGCAGGATCGCATCGAGCAGCATCTTGTCGGTAGGTTCCAACTCGACTTCGATCTTTTGCATGTAGGGACGCTCGTCCTTGTCAGGATCGTAGCGGTAGATTTCAAATTTGACCTTACGTTTTTGACTCATGTCTGTATCCTGCTTAGAAAGTCCGGGCCTTGGGCGGAATCGTTTCGGCTGTCAGAGGCTTCATCTGGACAGGCTTGTACTCCAGACGGCTGCCTTCCGAGAACCACAAGGTGTGACGCAGCCAGTTTTCGTCGTCACGTTCTGGGTGGTCGTTCAGGGCATGAGCACCGCGACTTTCAGTACGATTGGCGGCCGACTTCGTGGTGGCACGAGCCACTTCGATCATGTTGGCCACTTCCAGAGCTTCAATACGGGCAGTATTGAACACTTTGGACTTGTCTTTGAAGTAAATGTCCTTGACTTCGGGAACCAGGGATTCGATCTGGTCGACACCCTTGTGCAGCAGATCCAGGGTACGGAACACACCGCAGTGAGCCTGCATGGCCACACGAATCTTGTTGCCCACGTCCTGTGCCTTTTCGCCCGATGTGCGGGATTCCAGACGGTTGACGCGGTCCAGCGAGTACTCGATGGAGGACTCGTTGATTTCCTGGTGAGAGTGTGTTTTCTCGGGGTGCGAATCCACAATGTGGTTGCCCGCAGCGCGACCGAACACGATCAGATCCAGCAGGGAGTTCGTACCCAGACGGTTGGCACCGTGCACAGACGTAGCGGCACATTCACCGATGGCGTACAGACCGTTGACGATCTTGTTCTCGCCCGTTGGCGTTTGGGTCACAACCTGACCGTAGTAGTTCGTGGGGATACCGCCCATCTGGTAGTGGATGGTTGGAACCACAGGGATTGGGTCTTTGATCGGGTCCACGTTACCGAACTTGATCGCGATTTCGCGAATCGAGGGCAGACGTTTCTTGATGACGTCAGCACCCAGGTGATCCAGTTTCAGAACCACGTAGCTGCCATCGCCACAACCGCGACCTTCCTTGATTTCCTGGTCCATGGAGCGGGACACGAAGTCACGTGGGGCCAAGTCTTTCAGGGTGGGAGCGTAACGCTCCATGAAGCGCTCGCCGTCTTTATTCAGCAAGATACCGCCTTCACCGCGTACGCCTTCGGTAATCAGCACGCCAGCACCGGCAACGCCAGTGGGGTGGAATTGCCAGAATTCCATGTCTTGCAAAGGCAGACCGGCACGCGCAGCCATACCCAGGCCGTCACCGGTGTTGATGAAGGCGTTGGTGGAAGCAGCCCAGATACGGCCAGCACCACCGGTAGCCAGCACCACGCGCTTGCCTTCCAGAACGTAGATTTCGCCGGTTTCCATTTCCAGAGCGGTTACGCCCAGAACGTCGCCAGCTTCGTTACGCAGCAGATCCAGAGCCATCCATTCCACGAAGAACTGGGTACGGGCAGCTACGTTACGCTGGTACAGGGTGTGCAGCATGGCGTGACCAGTACGGTCAGCAGCGGCACAGGCACGTTGAACAGGTTTTTCACCGAAGTTGGCGGTGTGACCACCAAATGGACGCTGGTAAATCGTGCCGTCCTGGTTACGGTCAAACGGCATACCGAAGTGCTCAAGCTCGTACACAGCGTGTGGAGCTTCACGGCACATGAATTCGATGGCGTCCTGGTCGCCCAGCCAGTCCGAACCTTTAACGGTGTCGTACATGTGCCAGTACCAGTGGTCCTCGCTCATGTTGCCCAGGGAGGCACTGACGCCACCTTGAGCCGCCACGGTATGGGAGCGGGTTGGGAACACCTTGCTGAGCACGGCCACGGACAAGCCGGCCTGAGCCAATTGCAGGGAACAACGCATACCGGCGCCACCGGCACCGACCACCACTACGTCAAACTGACGGCGGGGCAAAGATTTTGTGATGGAAGCCACGGTTTAGAGACTCCAGATAATTTTTGCAAAAAAGACGACACTGGCGACCAGCCACAGCAAGGTCAACACTTGCAGGAACAAGCGCAGACCAGCGGGCTTGACGTAGTCCATCCAGATGTCACGCACACCAATCCAGGCGTGCCAGGACAAAGACAGGAAGAACAAGGTTGCCAGCAACTGACCCAAAGGCAGGGAGCCGACCGTGAACGAGAACAGGCCGCGCCAGGTCTCGAAATTCAGTTCACTGCTAAACAGGATGCCGCCGATGATGACCAAGGTGTAGATGGCCATGATGACTGCGGTGACACGCTGTGCCAGAAAGTCCAAGGTACCGTAGTGGGCACCCACTACCAGGCGGTTTGCGCCAATGCGCTCACGATTTGCCATTACCACACCCCAAACAGTTTCAAACCAAACACAACGGTCAGCGCCAGGCTGACCCCGAACACCATACCGGCCGACTTCTTGGCGGACTCTTTGTCGTTACCCAGGTGCAGGTCCAGTGCCAGATAGCGGATACCGGCACAGAAGTGGTGCAGGTAGCCCCAGATCAGGACCAGAAGGATCAGCTTACAGACAGGGTTGTCGACGTAGCTGCGCAAGGTCTCGAAGGACTCTGGAGAGCTGACGCTCAAAGAGAACAGTGGCAATAGAACGAGCGGCAGGCAAAGAAACAGCAATGCACCACTGACACGATGCAAAATCGACGATTTTGCAGCCAGGGGCAAGCGGTAGCTCAATATCTGCGGCACGCTGATATTGCGATACTGCGGACGCTGCTTGGGTGCGGTATCAGACATGATGGCCTCGAAGTAGATAAAAAAAAGTCATAAAATTTTTAACCTTGGTATTTTCACCTATTTGACACTACGGTGCAGTATCAAATACCGTATGCCGCCGCACTAGCTGAGCGTGTTTCGGTAATGGAAGCGCTCAGTCAGGTACAAGCCCCGGCGCAACTCCATCGGTCGGTCACCATAGGTATAGGACACGCGTTCCACGTGCAGGAGCGGCGAACCAGCTTCCACCTGCAAGACCGAGGCGGCCTCGTCAGTGGCGCTGACAGCACCGATCTTTTCATCGGCGCGCACCATGCTCACGCCAAACTTGCTCTCGAACCAGGCGTACATCGGGCCCTTGTTTTGCTCGACGGCTTCCAGGGTCAGACCCTTGAAGACGGAGCCGGGCAACCAGATATCGTCATAAATGGTCGGGACCTGATCAAAAGACAGAACCCGGCGCAGATTCACCACCATGTCGGAAGTGCGCAAGTCCAGCAGTACGGCAACATCCGTTGGCGCTTTCATGCGGCGCACATCCAGGATACGGCTTTGGGAAGCAACGGGCTTGCCATCGTCCGGGGCCAGGCGCAAAAAACGAAAGCGCACACGAGCCTCGTGATGGGTGGCCACAAAGGTGCCTTTGCCCTGGCGACGAATCAGGAGGTTGTCGGCGGCCAGCTCATCAATGGCTTTGCGCACCGTGCCCTGGCTGACCTGAAAACGGGCGGCCAGTTCCAGTTCACTGGGGATGGCCTCGCCAGGTTTCCACTCGCCACGATCCAGCCCCTGCAGCAACAAAGCCTTGATCTGTTGATACAGAGGGCTATAGGCCGCGCTAGGAGCGGATTTTTCGATTTCCTGGGTGCGTAGCGGCGGCACGTTATCAGACATGGGGCTCATAAAAAATGCGCGATCTATACAGCCTGCGGCGCGCATTTGTTCATAAAATAGACAGTGCACTAATTTTCGCATGACCGGCCCCGAATGTCTAACGCTCTTATGTCTTATATAAGATATAAGACGTTTGACGGCGCTATCGTTTTGGTCTAGTCTGCGCAGTGAAAAAAGAGGCTTTTCCTCTTGCGAAAAACCGTTTTCCACGCCAGCCGCCCGGTCTGCAAAAGATTTAAACTGTGTTTTTCGTCACCGTCTTCAAACCCAAAAACGGAGTCTTACTCTCATGTCCAAACCCGCAATGCGCGTCGCCGTTACCGGCGCTGCTGGCCAGATTGGCTACGCCCTGCTGTTTCGCATCGCTTCTGGCGAAATGCTGGGCAAAGACCAGCCTGTAATCCTGCAGTTGCTGGAACTCGCCGACGAGAAAGCCCAAAAGGCCCTGAAAGGCGTCATGATGGAACTGGACGACTGCGCCTTCCCGCTGCTGCAAGGCATGTCCGCCCACAGCGACCCTGAAACCGCCTTCAAGGATGTTGATATCGCCCTGCTGGTCGGTGCCCGTCCTCGCGGCCCAGGCATGGAACGTAAAGATTTGCTGGCCTTCAACGCCCAGATCTTTACTGCACAAGGCCGTGCCCTGAACAAAGTGGCCAGCCGTGACGTGAAAGTGCTGGTAGTCGGCAACCCTGCCAACACCAACGCCTACATTGCCATGAAGTCCGCTCCTGATCTGCCAGCAAAGAACTTCACCGCCATGCTGCGTCTGGACCACAACCGCGCCCTGTCGCAGTTGGCCACCAAGTCCGGCAAGGCTGTTGCTGACATCGAGAACCTGATTGTTTGGGGCAACCACTCGCCCACCATGTACCCTGACACCCGCTTCGCTACCGTGAACGGCGAGAAGATCGACGCGATCATCAACGATCAGGCCTGGAACCGCGAAACCTTCATCCCCACCGTGGGCAAACGTGGCGCCGCCATTATCGAAGCCCGTGGCCTGTCCTCGGCTGCTTCGGCTGCCAACGCGGCCATCGACCACGTGCGTGACTGGGTCCTGGGTTCCAATGGCAAATGGGTCACCATGGGTGTTCCTTCGGACGGCTCCTACGGCATTCCTGAAGGCATCATCTACGGCGTGCCTGTGACCACCGAAAACGGTGAGTACAAGCGTGTTGAAGGCCTGGAAATCGACGCCTTCTCGCGTGAGCGCATGGACCACACCCTGAACGAGCTGCTGGAAGAGCGCGACGGTGTGAAAGACCTGCTGGGCTAATTAAGCCGCCAGTGTCTGCAATCCCCGCCTGATCGGCGGGGATTTTTTTTGCCTGGTGCCTACCGCCTGATGGGTGAGACCTGACGCTTGATCTCTAACGCCTGCTGCTCGATGCTTAGTGCTTGATGCTGAATGCTGAATGCTGGAACTCAACACGTAAAACCAGGATCTTGCTATTAACATCACGGCAGTACTGAGCACTCACTTGCGTTCTACAAGCTCTGCACAATACTAGCGTGAACTGCCCCCATCGCCTTGACCTTGCTGCAAAGGCGGCACATACACCACCATACGCAAATGCCGACTCTCATCAATGATGAGCGAGGTCTGCTCAAACTCGCGCAACTCTCCATCTACAAGCAATGTGCGTAGCGCACCGCAAGGCGGATGTACATCATGTTGCTCCCACCACAGTTTGAACTCCGGTGATACGCGTTTGAGCTCATTGGCCAGTTCATGAATGTCCGTACCGTCTGTGGCCCGAGCAAAGTCGCGACGAAAACTGGACAACATCTCCAGCGCCTGCGATTCCCAGGGCACGAAGCGTGTGTGCAAAGCGGGATTCGTAAACATCTGCCATAGAAGATTGCGCTGCCCATCGGGATACGCCCCCAAGTCCAGCAAATCATCCGCCAAGGCATTAAAGCCCAGGACATCCCAACGTAAATTCAAGACAAAAGCCGGATGAGGCAAGTCGTGCATCAAGCGCCGCACCAACGGCGGCAAGACGCACCAGGTAATTCCTGGCTCGGCAGGCAGGCGCTCATGCGCCAGCAAAAACAAGTGCCTACGTTCGGCCGCATCCAGTTTCAGAACCCGCGCCAAATTGTCCAGAAAACTGGCCGACACCCCAATATCACGCCCTTGCTCCAACCAGGTGTACCAGGTCAGCCCCACTCCTGCCAAAGCGGCCACTTCCTCACGGCGCAGCCCCGGCGTACGACGACGCCCACCACTGGGCAAACCCACCTCCTCCGGCAAGAGGCGTTCACGGCATGCACGCAAGAAGGCTGCCAGATCCGGGCGCGTTCGTTCCAGCGTTCTCATGATTCAAGACCCCATTGCTTTAAGTAATAGCATAAACAGTTAAATTGTAATTGCTTAAAAAGAATTCAAGAATACACGGGTTTCTACCTCAAACAAGCATCATGAACTCCAAGCCGCATTCCCCAAACACTCACGCAGCCTCCACAAACACCCCGCCCTGGCTGGGCCTGTCCGTGCTACTTCTGGCGGGTTTCGTCACCATTTTTGACCTGTTCGTCGTCAATGTCGCTATTCCCAATATTCAGAGCCAACTTGGCGCCAGCTTTAGTCAGATCGGCTTTATCGTGGCGGGCTACGAACTGGCTTTTGGCGTACTGCTGATTACAGGAGGACGGCTGGGCGATTTATTTGGCCGACGCAAGCTCTTTATCATCGGCATGGCAGGCTTTACGCTCGCCTCTGCCCTATGCGGTCTGGCGCCCAATGCTTTTTTTCTGATTATTGCCAGGGTATTGCAGGGCCTGGCTGCCGCCCTGCTCTTCCCCCAGGTCTATGCTTCCATTCGGGTGAACTTTGACGGCGATAACAGCCGTCGCGCCTTCGGCCTGCTGGGCATGACGCTGGGGCTGGCCGCTATTGCCGGACAGGTCCTGGGAGGCTGGCTGATTCACGCCGATCTGTTTGACCTGGGCTGGCGCAACATCTTTCTGATCAATATCCCGATTGGTCTACTGGCGATTGCGGCAGCGCGCTACATTCCTGAAACTCGCGGCCCTCAAAACCAGGGACTGGACGGCACAGGCGTCATTCTGATCAGTCTGAGCCTCAGCCTGTTACTGATCCCTATCATCCAAAGCTCGGAGCATGGCTGGCCCCTTGCCAGCCTGACGAGTCTGGCTGCCTCTCTTGTCTTGCTGTTTGCTTTTTATCGGCACCAGCAAAGACGGCGACGCATCGGATATTTGCCCTTGGTCGATATGCAACTGCTGGCGCAACCCCGCTTTGCTCTGGGCGCCCTGCTGGTCTTGCTGGTGTACTCCACCGCCAGCTCTTTCTTTCTCTGTTTTGCCCTGTTGCTGCAAAGCGGCTTTGGCTTAAGTCCTTTCCACGCAGGTAGTATTTTTGCCCCCGCCAGCGTGGGGTTTATTGCCGCCTCTCTCTACGCGCCACGTCTTGTCACCCGCTACGGCACCCAGGCTATTACAACGGGAGCAATAGGCTACGCCCTCTCCTTTGCCTGGCTAATCGGCCAAGTGGCTTGGGCAGGCCCACAACTGGAGCCCGCCCACCTGATTCCTGCCTTGATTTTCCTGGGGGCCAGCCAAGGCCTGATCATGACGCCCTTACTGAATCTGATACTAGGCTTTATCGACGAGACTCAAGCTGGCATGGCCTCGGGTGTGATCTCCAGCATTCAGCAAATTGGTGCCGCTCTCGGGGTTGCCGTGGTCGGCTTCCTGTTTAATGCCGGACGAAACGCAGGCAGCGCCGCCCTGAGCCAGGCTGAGCACTATGTTTCTGCCTTTGGCATGGGGCTGACGTACAACCTGGTGGCCTCCTTGCTGGTCAGCCTGCTTTTGATAGCGTTCAGCAGAATCAGTCGGCACTAAAACCAGCCTTGAAGGAAACGGCGACGTATGGGCTTTGCTTGAGCCCCAAGGAGTATTGACGAGCCCATCAACCTTTACGCAACTTCCGCCACAACGTACTGCGGCTGATCCCCAGTTGCTGGGCTGCAAGAGCACGGTTACCGCCACACTCTTCCAGCACCTTGGCCAGATGCTCCTGCTCGCTGCGCTCTTGCTGATCACGCAGCGCAGGCATAGCGGGCTCTGCCACCACTGCCCGCAGCTCCGGCGCAATATCTTCCAGTACCACAGCCTGATCGCCTTGCACTGTGCCCAGGACCATCAAGCGTTCGATCAGGTTTTCCAACTCACGGATATTGCCGGGCCAGGTGTAGTGACGGCCCAGTTCCAGCAGCTCGGTCAGCCAATCCGGGTTGAGCGTTACAGCCCCACCCAGACGTTGAGCCACTTTTGCCAGGAGATGCTCCACCAGTTCTGGCAAATCCTGTGTGCGCAAACGCAAAGGCGGCAAGCGCAGCACCAGAATATTCAGGCGATAAAACAGGTCCTGACGGAACACACCTTCTTTAACCTGCGCGGCCAGATCGCGGTGAGTGGCCGCAATCACGCGCACATCGACTGGCGTTGGCTCAATCGCCCCGATACGCAGGACTTCTTTTTCTTGCAGCACCCGTAGCAAACGGGTTTGCAGTGGCAAGGGCATTTCCCCGATCTCGTCCAGAAACAAGGTGCCGGTGTGAGCCGCTTCCACCAGCCCTACTTTGCCGCCCCGGCTGGAGCCTGTGAAGGCGCCTTCCACATAACCGAACAGTTCGCTTTCCAACAGGCTGTCAGGGAAAGCCGCGCAGTTCACGGCCACAAAGGGTTGCGCGCGTCTGGCGCTGGCGCTGTGAATGCCTTGGGCCAGCAACTCCTTACCCGTACCGCTTTCACCAATGATCAAGGTCGTCGCTGTGCTTTGCGCACAAGCCTGAGCCTGAGCACGCAGCTTGCGCATGGGCGAGCTCTGTCCCACCAGATCAGACAGCTCGTACCGGGCATGACGCGATACCGCTTGCTGACTGCGGGAACGCAAGCTGCGGTCCAGTCGTTGAATCGCGGCCGGGTCCTGGCAGAGCAACACCGCCCCGCTCAAGCGCCCCTGCTCCAGAATCGGCATGCGGGTGACAATCGCGGTACGGCCACCCACTTGTTGCACCGTATCCAACTGCACGTCCAGACTGCGCAGCGTGCCGGCCAGATCCAGCTCGGGATACAAGGAACCCAAGCGACGGCCAATCATGGCTTGGGCCGGTTGGCCCAACCAGGCTTCCATCGCCGGGTTCACCGTTTCAATCCGCTCGTCCCTGTCCACTGACACCACGCCGTCACGCAACTGCGCCAGAATCGTATTCAAGCGATCCCGGCGAGCAGCCTCAGCGCGAGCCACACGAGCCAGTTCGATAGCGGATTCCAGAGCCTGTCGCACCGCTCCTTGTGAATACAGCAACACGCCTTCCATCTGATTCTCGCGCGCCAGATCCACCACCAGACCGGGTGCCAGCACCCACTCCACTCCCAACTCTTTCAAATCCTGGACACAGCTACGGGCGTCGGATTCACTGCGATAGCTACGTAGCTCCACAGGCAGATCAAAACGCTGCACGAACTCCAGCAGCTCCAGCGGCATTTCGCCATAGGTCACCACGGCTTTGCGCTCTGCCTGTGCCGAGGCCAGGCTGCCCATAATGTCGAAGCCACCGGGATGGACCAACACCACCGGCAAGTCCAGATGTTCGCGCAAATAACTGCCGTTGGAACCGGCAGACACCAGCACGTCAATTTCGCCTGTTTGTCGTAAAACCTGCACGGCCTCCACGGCCTCTCCATAGGCCTTGTCCACAATCAGTATTTCGGCCTGAGCGCGAAACTGCGGCACCAGCTCTTCCAATAGAGAACGCAGTCCATGCAGGCCAAAAGCTACCAGACGCAGACGCGCAGGCGGGGAGGAAGGATAAGGCATATGGTTTCACCCGGGCTTCAATAATGCGACACTGTTTCAAATTACGTTTCAATATTGAAACACAAAACAGGAAAAGACAATATTCCTGGAAGGGAGCGACGACATCACACCACGCGAGAAATTCCCGCCTCCTCTGGGTTCAGGCTCTTCATCGCTCCCCATATTTGAACTTGGCACAGCATTTGCTTTAGTAGAACCAACCCATCGCAGCACTACGCTGACGACATTTTTATATCTTGTGATCTGGAGCCCCAAATGAGCCAAAACCAACTGACATCGGCAGGCGCCCGTTTCCGCCAGGCCCTGCGTGAAGAACAGCCTTTGCAAATCATCGGCGCCATCAACGCCAACCACGCTTTGCTGGCCCAACGCGCCGGCTACCGCGCCATCTACTTGTCGGGTGGCGGTGTCGCGGCTGGCTCTTTGGGCTTGCCTGATCTGGGCATCAACACGCTGGACGACGTGCTGACCGACATTCGCCGCATTACCGATGTATGCGATCTGCCATTGATGGTGGACATTGATACCGGCTTTGGCGCTTCCGCCTTCAACATTGCTCGCACGATCAAAAGCCTGATCAAGTTCGGCGCTGCCGCTTGCCACATTGAAGACCAGGTTGGCGCCAAGCGTTGCGGTCACCGCCCCGGCAAAGAAATCGTCAGCACCGGTGAAATGGCCGACCGCGTGAAAGCCGCTGTTGACGCCCGTACCGATCCCGAGTTCTTCATCATGGCTCGTACAGACGCGATTGCCGTCGAAGGCGTGGACGCTGCTCTGGAACGTGCCCAGGCTTGCGTGGAAGCAGGTGCAGACGGCATTTTTGCTGAAGCCTGCTACGACCTGGACACCTACCGCCGCTTTACCGAAACCCTGAATGTGCCTGTGCTGGCCAACATTACCGAGTTCGGTCAAACCCCATTGTTCACGGTGGAAGAGCTGGCTTCGGCCAATGTCGCCATGGTGCTCTACCCTCTATCTGCCTTCCGCGCCATGAACAAGGCCGCCGAAACTGTCTACCAGGCGATCCGTCGTGACGGACATCAAAAAAATGTCATCGATTTGATGCAGACTCGTGAAGAACTGTACGATCGTATCGGCTACCATGCTTACGAGCAAAGCCTCGACAAGCTGTTCCAGAAAAACAAGAAGTCCTGAGCCACCACAGGCTCCCGCCCGGCCCGTGATCAGGGCCGTCGCGCGGGTAAAACCCCATTCAGCAGCCAGCCTCGTGCTGGCTGCCCAGCAACCAGGAGACCTTTATGAGCAGTACTGAGAACACCCCTAGCACTGGCTTCAAGCCCAAGAAATCTGTTGCCCTGTCTGGCGTTGTTGCAGGCAATACCGCCTTGTGCACGGTCGGTCGCAGTGGCAATGATCTGCACTACCGCGGCTACGATATCTTGGACCTGGCCCAGGCTTGCGAATTTGAAGAAGTGGCTCATTTGCTGATCCACGGCAAACTGCCCAACCGCGACGAACTGCGCGCGTACAAACAAAAGCTCAAGCGTCTGCGTGGCCTGCCTCTGGCCCTGCAAACCGCGCTGGAAACCCTACCTGCCCACAGCCACCCCATGGACGTGATGCGTACTGCCGTGTCGGTTCTGGGCTGCGTGCTGCCTGAAAAAGACGACCACAACCTGCCCGACGCACGCGACATCGCCGACCGTCTGATGGCTTGCCTGGGTTCGGCCCTGCTGTACTGGTACCACTACAGCCACAACGGCGAGATGATCGACGTACAGACCGACGACGACAGTATCGGCGCGCACTTCCTGCACCTGTTGCATGGCGAGAAGCCATCGGCCGAGTGGGAAAAAGCCATGCACGTCTCGCTGAACCTGTACGCCGAGCACGAGTTCAACGCCTCCACCTTTACCAGCCGCGTTATTGCCGGTACAGGTTCGGACTTCTACTCCGCGATTGCCGGTGCGATCGGCGCCCTGCGCGGTCCCAAGCACGGCGGTGCCAACGAAGTGGCTTTTGAAATCCAGAAGCGCTACGAGAACCCCGATCAGGCTGAAGAAGACATCCGCAAGCGCGTGGAAAACAAGGAAGTCATTATTGGCTTCGGTCACCCTGTCTACACCATCTCCGACCCACGCAACGAAGTAATCAAATCGGTGGCCAAAGAGCTGGCCGTGGCCGATGGCAACACCCGCATGTTCGACATTGCCGAACGCCTGGAAAGCGTGATGTGGGAAGTGAAGAAAATGTTCCCCAACCTGGACTGGTTCTCGGCCGTGTCCTACCACACCATGGGTGTCCCTACTGCCATGTTCACGCCTTTGTTCGTGATCGCGCGTACGGCTGGCTGGGCGGCTCACATCATTGAGCAGCGCGTGGACAACAAGATTATTCGTCCTACCGCCAACTATATCGGCCCTGAAAACCAGAGCTTTGTGCCTCTGGATCAGCGCCCATAAGTCACAGATCCTGGGCTATTATTTGCCTGTGATCTAACCCACACGGCCCCGCTGCATTGCGCACGCGGGGCCGTCTTGCTGGTGACTTCCATGCTCTCTGAATTTGTACGCTACGCCCTGCCGCTGGCCGGCACCTTGATGATTGCCTGTGCCTTGACCAGTCTGGTCTCCGGCGCTTATTTACTGCTTTTCAATCTGCGCCGCAGCAACCAGGTGTTGCGTCACCCTTATCTGGATCAGTACCCCTGGGAAAAACTCAGTTTTTCGCTGAAGGCAGGCGTACTGCTGGATTATTTTTTACGTCTGAATTTCCCCAAACGCCAAAACTCGCTGTTTGGCAATGCCAACCGGCTACTCAAGCACGTGCAACCCGATGATGTCCCCATGGGCATCAAATGGCCCCTGATGGGGCTGTGGGGCGGCTGCTTTCTGGGCATGATCGCCATGCTGGCTGTTTGGATTCTGATCGCCCTGCACTCCAACCCCACTTGAAGGAGTCTGCCATGACTACCGAGATCCACCACGACCCGCAAGCGCGTCTGTTTTACTGCGACATTGAAAACCGCCGCAGCGTGATCGAATACGAACTGGACGATGCTGTCATGAGCATCACCCACACCCGTGTGCCGCCCGAGCTGGAAGGCCGCGGCATTGCGGGGCAACTGACCCGCTTCGCATTGGAAACGGCAAAAAACCAACAGTGGAAAGTGCGCCCCGTTTGCAGCTATGCCGTGGTCTATTTCCGCCGCCACCCTGAATACGCCGACTTGCTGGCCTGAGCCCGGCAATATTCAGGTTTCCGTAAGTCTTATATAAGATATAAGACCATTGCTTCGCTGCGCGCTTCAAATTACAATTGGGGCAACACGCGATTTATTGCATTTTCATATCAACCATTTACCGATAGGCACCCGCACTATGCTGGACTCTTACCGCGAACATGTTGCCGAGCGCGCTGCTCTGGGCATTCCCCCGCTGCCTTTGTCGGCTCAGCAAACCGCCGAGCTGATCGAGCTCATCAAGAACCCACCTGCCGGTGAGGAAGCATTTCTGGTCGACCTGCTGACGCACCGCGTCCCCGCCGGTGTGGACGATGCTGCCAAAGTGAAAGCCTCCTACCTGGCCGCCATCGCGCTGGGCACAGAAACCTGTGCTTTGATCAGCCGCGAGCGTGCCACTGAGCTGCTGGGAACCATGCTGGGTGGCTACAACATCAGCCCGCTGATCGATCTGCTGGATTCGCCCGAACTGGGCCAGATCGCCGCCAACGGCCTGAAAAACACCCTGTTGATGTTTGACTCTTTCCACGACGTTCAGGAAAAAGCCGAAAAGGGCAATGCCTTTGCAAAAGAAGTGCTGCAAAGCTGGGCCGACGGCGAGTGGTTCACCAGCCGTCCTGAAGTTCCAGAAAGCCTGACCGTGACCGTTTTCAAAGTCACCGGCGAGACCAACACGGACGATCTGTCCCCCGCCCCTGACGCCTGGAGCCGCCCGGACATTCCGCTGCACGCTCTGGCCATGCTGAAGAACCCGCGCCCAGGTATCGAACCTGAAGAGCCCGGCAAGAAAGGTCCTGTCAGCTTTATCGAATCCCTGAAAGAAAAAGGCCACCTGGTTGCCTACGTGGGCGACGTGGTCGGTACCGGTTCTTCGCGTAAATCGGCCACCAACTCCGTGTTGTGGTTCACCGGCGAAGACATTCCTTTCGTTCCCAACAAGCGCTTTGGTGGCGTGTGTCTGGGCAGCAAGATTGCTCCTATCTTCTACAACACCATGGAAGATGCCGGCGCTTTGCCTATCGAACTGGACGTTTCCAAAATGGAAATGGGCGACGTGGTGGAACTGCGTCCCTACGAAGGCAAGGCCTTCAAGAATGGCGAACTGATCTCCGAATTCCAGGTCAAGTCCGACGTCCTGTTTGACGAAGTGCGCGCCGGTGGCCGTATTCCCCTGATCATTGGCCGTGGCCTGACCACCCGTGCTCGCGAAGCACTGGGTCTGCCCCCAACCACCCTGTTCCGCCTGCCACAAAGCCCTGCCGACTCCGGTAAAGGCTTCTCCCTGGCCCAGAAGATGGTTGGCCGTGCTTGCGGTCTGCCTGAAGGCCAGGGCGTGCGTCCCGGTACCTACTGCGAACCACGCATGACCACCGTTGGTAGCCAGGACACCACGGGCCCAATGACTCGCGACGAACTGAAAGACTTGGCTTGCCTGGGCTTCTCGTCCGATCTGGTGATGCAGTCCTTCTGCCACACCGCTGCTTACCCCAAACCTGTTGACGTTAAAACTCACCACGAACTGCCTGCTTTCATCAGCACACGCGGTGGTGTGTCCCTGCGTCCAGGCGACGGTATCATCCACTCCTGGCTGAACCGCATGTTGTTGCCCGATACCGTGGGCACTGGCGGCGACTCGCACACCCGTTTCCCTATCGGCATCAGCTTCCCCGCTGGTTCCGGTCTGGTGGCCTTTGCCGCTGCTACCGGTGTGATGCCTCTGGACATGCCAGAATCCGTGCTGGTGCGCTTCAAGGGCGAAATGCAGCCCGGCGTCACCCTGCGTGACCTGGTTAACGCCATTCCTCTGTACGCCATCAAGCAAGGCTTGCTGACCGTCGAGAAAGCCGGCAAGAAGAACATCTTCTCCGGTCGCATTCTGGAAATCGAAGGTCTGCCCAACCTGAAGATCGAACAGGCTTTCGAGCTGTCCGACGCTTCGGCCGAGCGCTCCGCTGCTGCATGTACCGTGCGCCTGAGCAAAGAGCCCATCATCGAATACCTGAACAGCAACATCACGCTGCTCAAGTGGATGATTGCCAATGGCTACGAAGACGAGCGCACTATCTCCCGTCGTATCAAGGGCATGGAAGCCTGGCTGGCCAACCCGGAACTGCTGGAGCCCGATGCAGACGCTGAATACGCTGCTGTTATCGATATCGATCTGGCTGAAATTCACGAACCTATCGTGGCTTGCCCGAACGACCCAGACGACGTGAAGACGCTGTCCGACGTGTCCGGCACCGTGATCGACGAAGTGTTTATCGGTAGCTGCATGACCAACATCGGTCACTTCCGTGCTGCCTCCAAGCTGCTGGAAGGCAAGCGCGACATTCCAACCCGTCTGTGGGTCGCTCCTCCGACCAAGATGGACCAGCAACAGCTGAGCGAAGAAGGCCACTACGGCGTTCTGGGCGTGGCTGGTGCTCGTATGGAAATGCCCGGTTGCTCGCTGTGCATGGGTAACCAGGCACAGGTTCGCGAAGGCGCCACCGTCATGTCCACCAGCACCCGTAACTTCCCCAACCGTCTGGGCAAGAACACCAACGTGTTCCTGGGTTCGGCTGAACTGGCTGCCATCTGCTCGCGTCTGGGCCGCATCCCGACCCGCGAAGAGTACCTGGCCGACATGGGCGTTCTGCAAGCCAATAGCGAAGACATCTATCGCTACATGAACTTCGACCAGATCGAAGAGTTCAAGGAAATTGCTGACTCCGTAGGTCTGTAAGCCCTAGCGCTTGCAAAAAACGCCTTCGCCGCTTCATGCGGCGAAGGCGTTTTTCTTTGCCTGTTTGAAATGACTTCCCTCTCAAGAGGCCTGTAAAAAGCCTGTTCAGCACAGCCCACCCGTCGCTAAAGGTGCACTCACTCACGCTTATCTGCCCACGGGTATACCCCTATCATCATTGTGGTTACTCCTTATGTACGGCCAGTGTTCGAATCGCATATAAAGCTGAAAGCAAACTGAAAGAAGACTGAAATAAAGCTGAAAACACATCAGATTGCTGCAGTTTGCTCTCGAACGCTTACAGCCACTTCGGAGACACACCTCATGAGAAACAGGATCAAAAAAAGCACCGCGCCTCAAGCACAAACTGGCGCATCCCGGCGCAAGTTCCTGAGCGGTGCTGCAGCCGGCACCGCGGCTGCAGCAACGATGGGCTTTCCTGCCATCGCTCGCGCGCAGGGTCCCATCAACTTCCGCTTCCAAAGCACTTGGCCCACCGTCGACATCTTCCACGAATTCGCTCTTGATTTCGCCAAGAAGATCAACGACATGACCGGTGGAGATCTGAAAATCGAAGTTTTGCCCGCAGGGGCAGTTGTACCGGCTTTTGGCCTGCTGGATGCCGTCTCCAAGGGAACGCTGGACGGGGGCCACGGCGTGCTGGGTTACAACTACGGCAAGCAGAACGCCCTGGCCTTGTTTTCGTCAGGACCGGCCTTCGGCATGGACGCCAATATGGTCCTGGCATGGCACAAATATGGCGGTGGCAAGGAGTTGCTGGCCAAGCTTTACGATGCCATCGGTGGCAATGTGGTCTCCTTCCTGACCGGCCCGATGCCCACGCAACCGTTCGGCTGGTTCAAGAAACCCATCACCAAGACTGAAGACCTCAAGGGTCTGAAGTTCCGCACCAATGGCCTGGCTATCGACCTGTTCACTGAAATGGGCGCGGCCGTCAATGCTTTGCCGGGCGGTGAAATTGTTCCGGCACTGGACCGCGGCCTGCTCGATGGTGCGGAGTTCAATAACGCCGCCTCGGATCGCGCTCTGGGCTTTCCGGACGTGTCCAAGGTCTGCATGTTGCAAAGCTTTCACCAGGCTTCAGAAACCTTCGAGATCATGTTCAACAAGGACAAGTACAACGCCTTGCCGACACAGCTGAAGGCCATCGTCGACAACGCCGTGGAGGCCGCATCGGCCGACATGTCCTGGAAGGCGGTGGACCGTTACTCGCAGGACTACCAACGCCTGCAAAAGGAAGACGGCGTCAAATTCTACAAAACGCCCGACACCATTCTGCAGCAACAACTGGTCGTCTGGGACCAGATCGTCGCCAAGAAGGCCGAGACCAACCCCCTTTTCAAGGAAATCGACGCATCGCAACGAGCGTTCGCGGCACGCGCCATGGCGTGGGACATGGACACCAACAATAACCGCCGTATGGCCTACAACCACTACTTCGGTCGCAAGGCCCCCCAAGCCAAGAGCTGACCCCTAACGGCAATTGCACTGCGTCATCCCGTCCAGCCGGATGTGGATGACGTCTCCTTCCCCACTCCAGGCCGGCCGCGCCCCAAGCCGCAGCCGACACGCATCAGACCCTTTCCGCGCTAGCAAGGTGAACCTACCATGCAGAAAATTCTGGTCTTTATCGACCGGTTCAATACGTGGATAGGCCAGTTGTTCGGCTGGCTAGTCCTGGCATTGACCCTGTTCGTTTCCTTCGAGGTCTTCTCTCGATACGTACTCTCCAACCCACACGCCTGGGCCTTTGACATGATGAACATGCTGTACGGTGGCCTGTTCATGATGGCCGGTGCCTACACGCTCTCCAAGAACGGCCATGTGCGCGGGGATGTGCTGTACGGCTTTTTTCCACCCCGTCTGCAGGCAGCCCTGGATCTGATCCTGTACATCCTGTTCTTCATCCCTGGTGTGGTCGCCATGTTCTGGGCCGGTTACTACTTCGCAGCCGAGTCCTGGGCCATCACGGAGCACTCCAATATCACGGCCAACGGACCGCCCATCTACCCGTTCAAGGCCATCATCCCGCTGGCCGGTTTCTGCCTTCTGCTGCAAAGCTTCGTGGAAATGGTGTATTGCGTACGCTGCCTGCGAGACGGGAAATGGCCTTCGCGCGACAAGGACGTTGAGGAAGTCGATGTCGACAAGCTCATGGATATGGTGGACGTCAAAAGCGATGACATTGAGAAACTGGATGCCTTTGTCACAGGCGACGGCAAGAAAGGGAGTCCAACATGAGAAAAGAAATCTGGTTCGGGCTCACCATATTGATCGGGATTGTCCTGAGCATTGCCGTCTTCATGCCAGCGCCAGCAGACATGACCAACGGCCATTTGGGCCTGCTCATGCTGGCCCTGATTGTCGTCACCATCATGCTGGGCTTTCCCACTGCCTTCACCCTGATGGGGATGGGGGTGATCTTTACCTGGCTGGCCTATCGCGACATGGGCACGCAGCAAGCAATCCAGCAGACCCTGGACCTGATGGTTCTGCGCACCTACGCCGTCATGACCAACGACGTGCTGATCGCGGTGCCTCTGTTCATCTTCATGGGTTACCTGGTTGAACGCGCCAACCTGATCCAGAGCCTGTTCCAGGGCATGCACCTGGCCATGGCACGAATTCCAGGTTCGCTGGCAGTAGCCACCATTGCCACCTGCGCCATCTTTGCCACGGCCACGGGCATTGTGGGGGCCGTGGTGACTCTGATGGGGCTACTGGCCATGCCCGCCATGCTGCGAGCGGGTTACAGCGTGCAGCTAACGGCTGGCTCCATTACCGCTGGGGGCTGCCTGGGCATTTTGCTGCCCCCCTCCGTACTCCTGATCCTGTACGGCGCCGTCGCGGGTGTCTCGGTCGTGAAACTGTATGCCGGGGCCTTTTTCCCCGGCCTGATGCTGGCTTTCCTGTACGTGGTGTACGTCATCATTCTGGCCAAGCTCAAGCCCAGTGTCGCGCCTCCGCTTTCCGCGGAAGACCGGATCGTGCCTCTGCCAGCCTTCGCACAAACCATCAAGGAGACCATTACAGACCGTGCTGTACCCGGCCTGATCAACGCCATGAAGGGGCCTCGCAACGTCGACGTGCCCATGAAGCTGCTGGTCAAGAATCTGGCCGTGGCCTTGCTGCCCGCTGTGATCTTCATCGCTGTCATGGGCTTTAGCTATCAGTCAGTCACTGCACCCAAAGTAGCCGAGCACTACGAGCTGCAGGAAATGGGCGGCGGTTTCAATAACTTCGACAATGACTACAGTGGCGGTGGGCTGGCAGAACCTCCGGGTGCTGGCGGTTTATCCGAACCTGAAGGCAGCGAGCCACTCGTGGCGCTGGGTGCCAGCGAACCGGGCGCAGAAGCTCCCGCAGCTGCAGCAGAGGCAGCCGAAGAAACCACTACGGCAGAGCGCCAAGCCGCGCCAATGACATTCTGGATCTTTCTGGTCGTGGGCAGTCTGGCCTTGTTGTGCTACTACGCCATGCTGAACTTCGCACGGCTGGAAATCTTCAAGATGCTGCTCAGCTCCTTCTTTCCGCTGACCATGCTGATCCTTGCCGTACTGGGCAGTATTATCGTTGGCCTGTGCACTCCCACCGAGGCGGCGGCCTTGGGTGCCTTGGGCGGCATCCTGCTGGCCTTCGCCTATCGCCGCTTGAATTTCTCCATGGTGCGCGAATCGGTGTACCTCAGCGCCAAGACCAGTGCCATGGTCTGCTGGCTGTTCGTCGGTTCCAGTATTTTCTCGGCCGCCTTCGCCCTGCTGGGTGGTCAGGAACTGATCAATGGCTGGGTGCTGTCCATGGATCTGACACCCATTCAGTTCATGATCCTGGCGCAGATCGTTATTTTCCTGCTGGGTTGGCCGCTGGAATGGACAGAGATCATCATCATCTTCATGCCCATCTTCCTGCCCCTGCTGGCGCACTATCAGATCGACCCCCTGTTCTTCGGCCTGCTCGTCGCCCTGAACCTGCAAACCGCATTCCTGTCTCCACCGGTTGCCATGTCGGCTTTCTACCTGAAGGGCGTCTCGCCACCCCATGTCACCCTGAACCAGATTTTCCTGGGCATGATGCCCTTCATGGGTATCCAGATCCTGGCGATCATCATCCTGTACCTGTTCCCTGGCATCGGCCTGTGGCTACCTAGCGTGTTGTACTGATCGCAAACTGCCAACATCGGACCGGGCCCGGCGCCTCCCCCGCTATCACAGGGGAGGCGCCGGGTGCATGGAGGCGGCCCCTCGCGTACATGCCTGATAAGTCACAAATTATCGCCAGCCTCTATTTTGCAAGCACCAGAACTCTACCAGCCATCCCCTAGGGGCTACCCTCATTCACACACCCCGGTCGTGGCAAAGGGTAAACTAGCTTGTCCCTCTCTCGGTTTTGTATGTCCATGTCGCAACTCAATTCCAAACTGCTCGCCCAACAACCCAAAGAAATCCAGCGTCTGATCAATTACACCGACGCACTGGTACGTTCCGGCTCGCAGATCGAAGATCGCTATTGGCAAGGGCTGACCGCTCAATTGCTGGACAAGCTCTATAGCGGGCGCCGCAATACAGCGGTTGAACAGACACTGGAACTGCTGGGCAGCCAGCAACAAAACCAGCATTACGAAATCCTGATGGAACTGGCCGAGTCCCACGCCGAATGTCAGCAAATCGAGCATGACGGTGTGCTGTACGACGCCCTGCTGTTTTCGGCCCCGCTGACCGCCTGGACACGCTATCAACTGCCCCAGGGAGTACTGAAACCCCAGCAACACAAGGAACTGGAAGAGGCCTTGCGCGCCACGGTTCTGGCCGAAGGCACAATGTGCGCCCTGCTGCCCAATCTGGTCAATTACGACGAGATGCCGCAGACCTACCAGCAGGCTTACGCCTGGACGCGCAGCCTGACTGCGCAAGCTCTGGGCCGCAGCCAGGAGCCTGCTCCACTGAACAAACCCGAAGAAGCCAGCAGCCTGTTGGCCGACGCCCGCTTTCTGATTGGTGTCGTCATGGCTCCGGTCGGTCAGCCCCTGTTTCGCTGGCAGCAATCCAGCGACAATCTGCAAGCCGACCACCTGCGCTGGGTAGAGCAATGGGTGGAGCGTTACTCCGCCATCGTCACGCCGTTGTTTACCGGCTGCCAGCTGCAATTTCTGGCCCCCAACGCTTATTACGTCAACAACCGTGAGTCGGACCGCGAGATTCGCCCACTGGCCCTGAAGGCCGGCATCACCTGGCTGCAAACAGCCGTGAAGCTCTCGCCCGACCATTTGCGTGCGGTCATCGTTGCTTGCGGTGAAGAACAAGTCGAAGAATATCGCGTGGGCTTTAGCACCATTTCCTCGCCCACCGTGATTTATGGCTGTATCTGGCCTGTATTGAGCCAGGAAGAGGCCGAGTCCTCTTTCCACAGCGACGACCATATCGACATTCCGGACGTGATTGCCGCCCTGCTCAGCACCTTGGGCCTGGTCCAGATTCAGCGCCTGCCCGGCCTGCACTCCACCGAGACCTGCGACGATTGCAACGCGCCCTTCTTCCCGGACATCAACGGCGAGATGCAGCACCCGGAACTGCCGGACGAAATCGATCTGGACCCCGTACAGCTGCACTAAATTGAACACCGTTACTGTTTCCCAACCTGTATCCATAGACCTGTTTTGCCGTGTTATCGACAATCTGGGGGATATAGGCGTGTGCTGGCGGCTGGCCCGTCAGTTGGCGGCCAGACCCGAGGTCGCCCAGCTACGCCTGTGGGTAGATGATCTGCACAGCTTCAGCCGCATCCAGTCCGAAATTCAAAGCGAACGGCAAAGCCAGCAGCTGCAAGGCGTAGATATTGAGCATTGGCACGACGCGCGCCAAGATTACCCCGCAGCACATCCCTTTGTGATCGAGGCCTTTGCCTGCGAACCGCCCGAAGCCATGACACGGCAACTGACGGCAGATAGCCATGTGTGGATCAATCTGGATTATCTGAGCGCCGAACCCTGGGTACAGGGCTGCCACGGCCTGCCCTCCCCACAAGCCGGTGGTGCGAACAAATATTTTTTCTTTCCCGGCTTTGTCCCGCAAACAGGGGGGCTGCTGCGTGAAAACGATCTGCTGGCCCGTCGCGATGCCTTTCAACAGGACGATGTCGCCTACCAGGCCATGCTGAGTCGTCTGGGCGTGGCGCAGGAGCACATTCAAGCTCTGCTCCAGGGCGAGATGCAGCAAATGTTCCTGTTCTGCTATCCCGATGCGCCCGCCCTGGCCCTGCCCAAAGTGCTATCCACGCAAAAGCAGAAAACCCTGCTGCTGGTGCCCGAGTCTGTTGCCCAAGGTATCCCGGATCTGGAGCAAGGCCACTTGCACGTTCAGCGCATCCCCGCTGTGAATCAGGCCGATTTTGATGCCCTGCTCTGGCGTAGCGCGCTGAATATTGTGCGTGGCGAGGACTCCCTGGTACGCGCCATCTGGGCCGCTCAGCCCATGCTGTGGCAGCCTTACGTACAGGAAGAACAGGCCCATCTGGACAAGCTGCAAGCCTGGCTGGATACCGGCAATTTGCCCAAGCCGGTTCAAGCCCTGCATCTGGCCTGGAGCAGTGCCGATCAGGCCGGTGCCGCCACTGCCTTGAGCCGCTGCCTGGACCCCAAGGTGTTGCGTCTATGGCAACAAGAAGCCCGTACTTATAGTGAAAAACTGGCTGAACAAGCCGATTTGGCCAGCAGTTTGCTGAGTTTTTACACCCAAGTCGCCCGAAAACGCTAAAATAACGGATTACCTCTTAAAAGCTCCCTGACACTGCGTTTGGCGGAGCCTGTCCCATTCGGAGTTTTTTTAATGAAAACCGCACAAGAACTGCGCGTTGGTAACGTCGCGATGGTTAATGGCGACCCTCTGGTCGTTCAGAAAACGGAATACAACAAATCCGGTCGCAACTCCGCCGTTGTCAAATTGAAGTTCAAGAACCTGCTGACCGGCTCGAACAGCGAAGCCGTGCACAAAGCTGACGAAAAATTTGAAGTGGTCCAGCTGGAAAAGCGCGAATGCACTTACTCCTACTTTGCTGACCCTATGTACGTCTTCATGGACGAAGAGTACAACCAGTACGAAATCGAAGCTGAAAGCATGGGCGACGCCCTGGATTACCTGGAAGAAAACATGTCCGTTGAGGCCGTTTTCTACGAAGGTCGTGCTATCTCGGTTGAGCTGCCCACCATCATCGTGCGCGAAATCACCTACACCGAACCTGCCGTGAAAGGCGATACCTCCGGTAAAGTGCTGAAACCCGCCAAGATCAACACGGGCACCGAAATCAGCGTGCCTTTGTTCTGCAACATCGGTGACAAGATCGAAATCGACACCCGCACTGGCGAATACCGCAGCCGCGTGATGTAAGAAAGACGTCGTGTCGCCCAGTGCGGTACGCGCAAAAAAAGGGGCTGTTTTTACAGCCCCTTTTTCCTGCCTGCTCGAATCACCACATCATCCTCAGGCCAGCAAGCCGGTGTTAACAAAACCACCGTCCACGCTGATGATCTGCCCGGTCATATAGGCTGTTTTTTCGGTATCCAGCAAAAAGCAGATCGCCTGCGCTACCTCACGCGGCGTGCCATAGCGATGCATAGGCACGGCAGATTTCCAGGTTTCCTGCACCTGCTCCGTGTGCACCTGCATGGCCAATGGCGTCACGATCGGGCCAGGACACACACAATTCACCCGTATGCCTTCCTGGGCCAGCTCATTGGCCATGACCTGCGTCAGGTTGATCAAACCCGCCTTGGTAATGCCATAGGCGGCGCGCCCACGATTACCCACCAGACCCGACACCGAGGAAATATGCACAATCGCGCCCTGCTTGTACTCGCGCATCAACAAGGCCGCTTCCCGGCTGATGCTGAAAGCCGCCAGCACATTGACCTCGAAGGTTGCCCGTAGCAAGGCAGAGTCCGTTTCCAGAAACGTCACATCACGTCCAAAGCCAGCCGAGTTCACCAGGCCGCCCACAGGACGTTGGGCGTGATAGCGCTTCAGCAAAGGAGCAATACGCGCTTCGTCGGTAATATCCAGCAGCTCGGCGGCCAGATGATCACCATAGTGCTTGAACTGCTCCGTCAAAGCGGCCAGTTTCTCGACATTATTATCCAGAGCCAGCACATACGCGCCCTGCTCCAGCAACAGCTCGACGGTTGCCAGCCCAATACCGGAAGCCGCCCCCGTCACTACCATCCAGGAATCTTGCATCAGGCTGCCTCCAGAACCATTTCAAAAGTCACCAGCACCGAGTTCACCTCCGGTTTGAGACGGCCACGATGCACGCCATGCTGATAATCAATAATGATCACGTCCAGTTGCACTTGTTGCTCGGCGGGCAGGCTCAGGTCAATCCGCCCTTCCTCAATCAGCACCTCAGTGACGAAAGGTTCGACAACGATCTCAGGCTCCAGGATCGCCCCGACCAAACTCCCGACACCCCCGCGGATGACGGCACGCCTCAGGCCCAGCTCCTGACAGATATCCCGCAAGACGGCCGAGATGTTCTGATTCGGAGCCAAAGTCACAATCCAGCTTTTCGGGCTTTCAGGCTGAGCCTGGACTGACAAGTGCTCGGGTCTGGCGACAGGCGTGAACAAGCTGAAATTCGTTTCCGGGCAAGGCAGAGTCTCAAAGGCTGCGCCGCGGACATAGCTAATATCCAGCTCCGGCGAACCACCCAAAATCGTTTGGTCCGGGAGAATATGCCCGGCCTGCAACTGTCCTTCAGAGTCACGCCAGGCGGCATGACAGTGCAGCCATAACTGGCCATCTGGTTTGCGCCCCAGAGTCACACTGGCCTGCTCAATCTGAACCGGACCGGGGTGTGTATAAAGCTGGCTGTAGTACACCGAATGATCGGGCGAGGAAGACAGCGCCGGCATCACATAATGCAGGTCCGCAAACTGCCCGCCTTTGAAACGCCCGACCGCGCTGTACAGATCATGCGCCTCCCCCGCCAGGCGAAAGGCATCCAGCAAGGAATGCCCGGCCCGCAAGGTATGGGTATGACTTTCCGTCTGGCAAGGGGCCAGCATATAAGGCTGAGCCCGCTGCGTCCCTGGATGCTTGACCTCTCTTAACATGGTGCCTCCTGCGCCAACTGAGGCAGACATTTCATCAGCTCATCTTTCACCATGCGCTTGGGCACCTTGCCGTAACCGGACTTGGGCAGGGAATCCCAGAACTGGATGTACTTGGGCATTTTGTAGCGAGCGATGCGCTCGCTCAGCCAGCTGCGCAGCTCGGCCTCCGTCAAGGCGGCCCCTTCTTTCAAGACACACACTGCCACTCCGACTTCACCCCACTGACGATCCGGCACACCCACCACCGCCACTTCAGTAATTGCACCGTGCAGCAGGATGTATTCCTCGATCTCGCGCGGGTAAATATTGGAGCCACCCGAGATGTACATATCGGAAGCACGCCCGGTCAGGTACACATAGCCACGCTCGTCCATATGACCGATATCGCCCGTGCGAAACCAGCCATTGCGGAAGGACTCGGCATTGGCCTTGGGATTGTTGTAGTAGCCCGCAAACACGGCTGGGCCAATTACGCAGACCTCGCCAGTTTCGCCATACGCCACTTCCCGACCTTGTTCGTCCTGAATGGACACCTGCATGCCCGCACGCTCGTAGCCACAACTGGCGGGATGGCTGATACGACCATCGGCATCTTGATGATCAAAAGACGGCAGCACGGTGATATTGCCCGTCACCTCGCCCAGGCCGTAGTACTGCACCAGCACCGGACCGAACTTCTCCAGCGCCAAACGCAAGTCCGCCTCGTACATGGGCGCACCGGCATAAATCACATGACGCAGGCTGGAGTGATCGTACTGATCGATATGTGGGCACTCGGCCAGCAACTTCAAAATCGTCGGTACTGTGAACAAGGTGCTGAGCTTGTACTTTTCGATCAAGGCAAAGGCTTGTTCGGTACTGAAGCTGTCGCCCGGCAAGAGCACGGTTTTTGCGCCACGCAACACCAGATTCAACTGATGCACACCTGCACCATGCGACAAGGGAGCCAGCACCAGACCACCATCTTCGCTGCGAGTACCAGGCAAGAGATCAGCCAGATGATTGGTCAGGACAAAGGCCATTTGCCCATGCGTCAACACGGCGGCTTTGGGCTTGCCTGTCGTACCGGAGGTAAACAGCAGCCAGCAAGGTGAGTGGGAAAATACATCGGCATTCGGCGTAACGGCACCCGCATGATCCCTTAACAGATCTGCCACCAAGGGGCGCGAATCGGCTGGTGCTGGTGTACCGCGCAACCACAGCAAGTCCATCTGCGGGAAATGCTGGGTGACGGTTTCCGCATGTTCAGGGAAATCCGTCTGGCACAGGAATACCGTGCTGCCAGACACCTCCACCATATGCAGCAACTCTTCGGGCTTGACGCGGAAGTTGGTCGGCACCCAGATCGCCCCCAAACGGAAAGCGGCGAACATGGAGAGGAACATCTCATTGCTGTTTTTGGAGTGCACCAGAATCGCACTGCCAGCCTGCACGCCACGGGCTTTCAGGCCCGCCGCTAAAGCTGACACCTGGGCATCCAGCTCCTTCCAGCTCCAGCTTTCCTCACCCCAGATCAACGCGGGCTGATCCGGCAGACGACGCGCATTCTGGGTCAACAGGTGCGACAAGTTCATGGCCCGAGTCGACATGGGCTGTACCACGGCATTTGTCATCATTTCAAGCGTTCCAGAATCGACACATAGTTAGCCACAGCCGCACCACCCATATTGAAGATGCCGGCCAGTTCCGCCTGCGGCAACTGCATGTCACCGGCTTCCTGAGCCAGCTGCATGGCGGCCATCACGTGCATGGAAACACCGGTTGCGCCCAGAGGGTGACCGCGAGCTTTCAGGCCACCGGAGACGTTCACCGGCAACTGACCATCCTTACGGGTGCGACCTTCCAGAATCACTTTCCAGCCCTCGCCACGCGGAGCCAGACCCATGGCTTCGTACTCCAGCATTTCGGCGGTAGTAAAACAGTCGTGCGTTTCCACCAGATCCAGATCCAGAATGCCGACACCAGCTTTGGACAGAGCCTGCTGCCAGGCACGATGCGCCCCTTCAAACGCAATCGGGTCGCGGCGCGACAGAGGCATGAAATCATTGACCTGCACTCGGGAGCGGAAGCGAATCGCGCGGCGCAAGGCACGGGCGGTTTCTTCATCTGCCAGAATCAGCGCGGCAGCCCCGTCGGACACCATGGAGCAGTCGGTGCGGCGCAGCGGGCCGGCCACCAGAGGGTTCTTTTCCGAAACCTGATCGCAGAACTCCAGGCCCAGATCACGGCGCACATGGGCGTAAGGATTGGCCAGGGCATTCACGTGATTCTTGGCGGCAATCTGCGCCAAAGAGTGGCTCTGGTCGCCATAACGATCAAAGTAAGCCTGGGTGATCTGACCAAAAATCCCCGCAAAGCCCAGCGGATTGTCCTCTTCCTTGCGATAGCAGCCGGAGCTGAGAATTTCAGGAATACGGCCAGGAGGCACGCCCGTCATTTTTTCCGCACCGACAGCAATACCAATGCGGGCACGGCCGCTTTCAATCGCATCCATCACGCTATGAATAGCGGCACTACCCGTGGCGCACGCATTTTCTACGTGCACGGCAGGTGTGAAACGCAGATCAGGCTGATGCAGGGACAGCAATCCGGCCTCAAACCCTTGGGGATTCAAGCCATTGTTATAGACACCCACGGCCGCAAAATCGATGTCGCTGGCCTGTATGCCGGCATGCGCAATCGAATCCCTGACCACGGCTTGAATCAATTCTTCAATGTCGATGTTATCCAGCTTTCCAAACGGGGTATGTGCCCATCCCACAATACATGCGTGTCCAGACATAGTTTTCCTTGAACGTAGAAATTTGATCAATGAATCGCTCGCCCCTGAAAAGCTGAAATAGCTGCTCAAGGGCCCGTAACTTGTTCCCCAATCTTCAGGGACTCGATGTACGCCTTCTCTTCCAACAAAAGCGCCACCAGCTCCTCATGTCGCTTGTTGCGCAAGCGGCTCTCTACACTGGCGATGGCCAGAGAAGCCGGCATGCCACTGGTGGGATGAGAAACGCAAACCGCCACCCCCCAGGAACCTTCAAAAATAAAACCACGGTTAAAGGCATAGCCTTGCTCACGCGTCTCGGCCACCAGATCCCACAGAATGTCGGTGCTCAACTGGGGGTACTGGCGCAGGCGCTCGGCATTGGCCTCCAGCGCTTCGCCAATCTGCTCATCCGTCATGGCCGCCAGAAATGCAATCCCACTGGCGCCACAACCCAAAGGGTGGCGATCCCCCGGCTGCAACACATGCGAGCGCAAAGGGTGATGCCCTTCCTCGCGAGCCAGACAGACGGTTTCATAGCCGCGCTGCACGCTGAGCAGCGCGCTGTCGCCCGACACCTTGGCAATACGCGCCAAGCTGCGTTCGGCAATGCGCTGAATGCCAAAACGATGCGCTGCCATCAGCCCCAAGGAATACAGCTCGGGGCCGGGAAAATATTTGCGCGATACCGGGTCCTGCTCAATCAAGCCATTGCCCATCAAAGCCAATAACAGGCGACGGGTGGTGGGCTTGGTCAGCTCAACCTTTTTCACGACATCACTCAAGCCTATGCCCTGGTTACGCAGGCCTACGACCACCTGCATGACTTGCACGGCCCTATCCAGGGTTTGGCTGGAAGAAATCGACTCTGGGCTCTCTTTGGAATCCATTTTCACACTCTTGATAATATAGGTCCACATATTGGACCATTTAGTGATTCAGATTGGAATACGTGAACCGCCCTTTAGCGAAGTATTTTGGGCAGTATATTAAATATTTACGTAAATCCTGTAGGTAAAAATACTAGGTTGTCCTAATTTCAGGCCTGTCTTGTAATGCAGCAGGTCAGCTTACATAAATCTATAGGTCCATTAAATGGACCCCACAGGAGATTACAAAATGAAGCGTCGCACATTTCTGAAAACAGTTGCTGCCAGCAGCACCCTGCCCTGGGCATTGAGCTTTTCCAAATCTGCTCAAGCTGCCGAATTCGAGTATCGCATTGCGCACAGCGTGCCCACCCATCACCCCTTACATATCCGCATGGTTGAAGCCGCAGACCGCATTCGGGAACAAACGAATGGGCGCTTTGACCTGCGCATCTTCCCCTCGGACCAATTGGGTTCGCAGACCGATGTGATGAGCCAGATCCGCTCGGGCGCTATTGATTTCCTGTGCTTGTCCGGTGTGGTGCTCTCTACCCTGGTTCCCTCCAGCGCCATCAGCGGCCTGGGCTTTGCGTTCAACGATTACGACCAGGTCTGGAAAGCCATGGATGGCGGTCTGGGCGAGTTCATTCGTGCCGAGATCGCCAAAACCCGCTCCCTGTTTGCCTTTGAACAAATCTGGGACAACGGCTATCGCCAGATCACCAGTTCGGGCCGCGCCGCCGCTACTCCGGCTGACATCAGCGGCATGAAGATTCGCGTTCCGCCCTCCTCCATGTGGACCTCGCTGTTCAGCTCCTTGGGTGCTGCTCCGGCCACCATCAACGCCAACGAGCTGTACTCCTCCTTGCAGACCAAGATTGTCGATGCCCAGGAAAACCCGCTGGCCGTGATTTCCACCTTGAAGCTGTACGAAGTGCAGCAGTACTGCGCCATGACCAACCATATGTGGGACGGTTTCTGGCTGCTGGCCAACCGCCGCAACTTCGACGGCCTGCCCGAGGACATTCAGGAAATTGTGCGCAAGAACCTGAACCAGAGCGCCGTACAGGAACGTGCCGACTTGCTGGCCCTATCCGAGCAATTGCAAAGCGATCTGGAAGGCAAAGGCATGCAATTCGTCCAGGCCGATACCGCCGCCTTCAAGCAGCGTCTGATTGATGCCGGTTTCTATGCTGAATGGAAGAAGAAGTTCCCGGCAACAGGCTGGGAGCAATTGGAATCCGTCGTCGGTAGTTTATAAGCCAGGGGCACAGCACAATGACAAATGACAGTCAGAACCTGCAGATACAGGAACAGCCACCGCTGTGGCAGAAATTTGAAACTTGCTTGTTTAAAGCGACGGCCTTTATCAGTGCGATTCTGCTGGCCTTAGTCATTGTTCTCTTGCTCTCGGGCGTGGTGTCGCGCTATGTATTGCACGCACCACTGACCTGGTCCGACGAGCTGGGCGGCATTCTCTTCCTGTGGCTGACCACCTTTGGGGCCGCCCTGGCGACGTATCGCTTTTCCCATATGCGCATGACCGCCGTGGTCTCGCGCCTGGGCAGCGAATGGGAGCCCTTCTTTACCGCTTTTGCTATCACCGCCACCACACTGTTCTTCGCCCTGATCCTGTATCCGGCAATTGATTTTGCGATGGAAGAGGCCTTCATCACCACCTCTGCCCTGGAAATCTCCAATGCCTGGCGTGCCTCGGCCTTGCCGGTCGGTTTCGGGCTGGCGCTGATCTTTGGTCTGGGCAAGATGGCGGAAGTAATACGCCAGCCTAAAGCCATTTGGGCTGTCTTGAGCGTATTTGCTCTAGCTTTAGTGGTCTGGCTGATCAAGCCCTACCTGCAAGGGCTGGGCTACCTGAACCTGGTGATCTTCTTTGTGCTGATTGTGGGCGTCAGCGTACTGACCAGCGTACCTATTGCCTTTACCTTTGCGCTGGCCACACTGGGCTATCTGGCCCTGACCACCCGCGTTCCCGTCATGACCCTGGTCGGCCGCATGGACGAGGGCATGTCGCACCTGATGTTGCTGGCCATCCCCACCTTTATTTTCCTGGGCCTGCTGCTGGAGATGACAGGCATGGCACGCGCCATGGTGCAGTTTCTGGCCAGCCTGTTGGGTCATGTAAAAGGTGGCCTGTCTTATGTGCTGATTGGTGCCATGTATCTGGTGTCCGGCATCTCCGGCTCCAAAGCGGCTGATATGGCTGCCATCGCACCCGCGCTGTTCCCGGAAATGACCAAGCGCGGCGCCAAGGAAGGCGAACTGGTCGCCCTGCTGTCCGCAACTGGCGCGCAAACAGAAACCATCCCACCTTCTATTGTGCTGATCACGATTGGCTCGGTTGCCAGTGTATCTATTGCCGCCCTGTTTACCGGCGGTATGTTGCCCGCCTTGGTGCTGGGCATCGGTCTGTGTGTAGTCGTAGGCTGGCGCAATCGCCACGAAGACTTGTCCAACATTCAGCGCACACCCGCCAAAGAAGCCCTGAAGCTTTTTCTGATCGCCCTGCCTGCACTGGCCCTGCCCTTCGTCATCCGCGCCGCCGTTGTTAAAGGCGTCGCCACGGCAACGGAAGTCTCCACCATTGGCATCGTCTACGCCATGATCGCGGGCCTGGTCATCTACCGCCAGTTCGATTGGCGCAAGCTCTACCCCATGCTGGTGGATACCGCTGTTCTGTCGGGAGCCATCCTGATCATCATCGGTGCAGCCTCCGGCATGGCCTGGGCCTTGACCCAATCCGGCTTCTCCCGCGAGCTGGCCCAGTTCATGCAAACCCTGCCCGGAGGCCGCATGGGCTTCCTGATTGTGTCGGTAATTGCCTTCATCATCCTGGGCAGCCTGCTCGAAGGCATCCCCGCCATCGTGCTCTTTGGCCCCCTGCTCTTCCCCATAGCCCGAGTCATGGAAGTGCATGACGTGCACTACGCCATGATCGTGATCCTTTCCATGGGCCTGGGCCTGTTCGCACCACCATTCGGCGTCGGTTACTACACCGCCTGCGCCATCGCCCGCGTCAACCCGGATGAAGGCATACGACCGATCTGGGGCTACATGCTGGCCTTGCTGATTGGCCTGGTCTTCGTAGTTGCCCTCCCCTGGATTTCGATTGGTTTTCTGTAAGAGATATGGCTATGACACAGCAACATGACTCCGCCGTTTTTACGCAAAGCTTGCAAGGCAAAACCGTATTGGTTTTTGGGGCGGGCGCGCCTTTAGAGGATTGGAATAACGGGAAGGCGGCGGCGGTGGCTTATGCCAGGGCCGGGGCACAGGTGGTTTGCGTGGATAAGGATTTGGCAGCGGCGAAACGCAGCGCGGATCATATTCTTGGGGAGAGAGGGGAAGCGCTAGCTTTGGAGGCGGATGTTTGCAATACCGAGACGGTAGAGCGAACGGTAGCTCTAGCTATAGAGCATTTCGGAAAAATCAATGTCCTGCATAACAACGTAGGAATTGCACCTGCGGGTGGACCATTAGATATAGACGATGCTCTTTTTCAGCGGACGATGGATATTAATGTCGGCTCTATTCTTCGCACCACCCGCGCCGTATTGCCGCACTTTCTTAAACAAGGCTCGGGAGTGATTACTAATATATCTTCCCTGGCTTCAATCCGTTGGAGTGGCTACTCTTACTTCGCTTATTACGCGTCTAAGGCGGCGCTGAATCAGGCTACCGTTGCTACGGCATTGGAGTTTGCTGATAAAGGAATACGGGCGAATGCCATTTTGCCGGGGGTGATTGATACGCCACTGGTTTATCAGCAGATTGCGGCTCAATATGATTCGATTGAACATATCAAGGAGCAGCGGGCTAATGCGGTGCCGATGAAGAGGACGGGGACACCGTGGGATATTGCGAATGCAGCGGTGTTTTTAGCTTCGGATGCGGCGGGGTTTATTACAGGGGTTTGTCTGCCGGTGGATGGGGGGCATTCTTGTGCTATGCCGGGGATGAGGTGAACCAAAACCTGATGAGACTCAATCTATCTCACCTCATAAAACTAAAACCTTAACCGGTAAAACAGATTCCACAAAAAACCACGCCCAACCAGCAGTAGCCACTCAATGCGTGGCTCGATTAGTGCTAAGCAAATTTCCTAAAAACATCCGCAAATCAACTTATATTGCAAAGATGAGCACCTTATCAGCCATCATGCCGAACGACGCGACGTGAGGGTTTTAAATTGGGAAATCACTCTTCACCACCTACTCTTATTGCGCACAATTAAATACTTCAACATGTAACCCAACATCTAAACGTGGTGATCCCGATGTCAGACGATCAATTCAGCTCCGAGTATTCAGAAAATAGTTTTTGGGACAAGGTCAAAACATATGCCAAAACAGCTGGTGAGGGTGTTCTTGAGCCTGCGCTAAAAATGTATTATGCAGCCCTAGACGCAGATACACCCACTTGGGCTAAAACTACTATCATCGCCGCGCTTGGATATTTCATTTCACCTGTGGATGCAGTACCAGATGTACTGCCAGTCGTGGGATACACAGACGACCTAGGTGTCCTTGTCGCAGCTGTAGCTGCAACAGCAGCTCACATTAAAGATGAGCACACCCATAAAGCTAAAGAAGTCCTATTGCGGTGGTTCTCCTAACAATCTCCGGAAAGCTTCTTTAGTTTTGAACCCACTCACAAAATCAGTGATGTAGTGTAGCCCTGCAGATCCAGGCCTCCCGGTAAGACGGGAAGAGCTTTCAGCTCTTCCCCTCAACACCTACCTACCTCACCCCAAACGCCTCTTCAAAAATCCCCATAATCGTCTTCTTATCCGTCTGAATCGGATTAGTTGCACCGCACACATCCTTGAGCGCGTTATCGGCCAGAACCGGGAAATCCTCTCGCTTCACGCCCAGTTCTTCCAGCGACTTCGGAATCCCCACAATATCCGCCAGCTTTTTAATCGCCGCGATAACATCCAGACCTTTCAGATCTGCATTGTTGTCCGATAGCAGCTTGCCGATTTCATTCAATCTCTCCCCCGCCACCTGCATATTGAAAGCCTGCACATGCGGCAGCAGCAGGGCATTACAGACACCGTGGGGCAGATCGTAGAAACCGCCTAGCTGGTGCGCCATGGCGTGGACATAGCCCAGTGACGCGTTATTGAATGCCATCCCTGCCAGGAACTGCGCATAGGCCATTTGTTCACGGGCTTTCTTATTATGTGGCTCGCGCACAGCAACGGGTAGGTATTTAGCGATCAGCTCTACCACTTTCACCGCACAGGCGTCGGTGATGGGGGTGGCGATTGTGGAAACGTAGGCTTCAACTGCGTGGGTCAGTGCATCCATGCCAGTAGCAGCAGTTAGCGATGCGGGCATGCCTTCCATCAGGTCGGAGTCGTTCACTGACAGGAACGGTGTGATGTGTCGGTCAATGATCGCCATTTTTACGTGGCGGGTTTCGTCGGTGATGATGGTGAAGCGCGTCATTTCCGACGCTGTACCTGCTGTGGTGTTGATAGCCAGCAGCGGCAATTGCGGCTTGGCGGATTTATCAACACCTTCGTAGTCTGCAATCTTGCCGCCGTTACTGGCGACCAGCGCGACCCCTTTGGCACAGTCATGCGACGAACCGCCGCCCAGGGATACGATCAGGTCTGCGCCGTGCGCTTTCAAGGCATCCAGGCCTGCGTTGACGTTGCCGACCGTAGGATTAGGCTGCACCTGATCAAAAATCGCGGTATTGATGCCTTGTGCAATCAGCTTGTCAGCCACCAGTTTCGCCATACCCAGCTTGGCCAAATCGGCATCAGTAATGATCAGAGCTTTTTTGAAGCCCATTTTCCCGACAATGGGCATGGCCTGATCCAGTGCGCCGGGGCCAAGAATATTGTGCGAGGGGATAAAGAATTCCGAGACTGTCATGGTGCGTATTCCTTATTAATGATCGAAGAAATTCCTTGCGGCCCTCTGGGATAAACACATAGCAAGCGCGCAAGGAGGGCATCCCCCCATATTGCATGGGGGGAGGTCTGACAACACTACGAATAGATCAAAGGATCAGAAGAAGCCCAGGGCGTTCGGGCTGTAGCTGACCAGCAAGCACTTGGTTTGCTGGTAGTTATTGAGGGCCATCTTATGGGTTTCGCGGCCGATACCGGATTGCTTGTAGCCACCGAAAGCGGCGTGAGCAGGATACAGGTGATAGCAGTTGGTCCAAACTCGGCCAGCTTCAACGCCACGGCCTACGCGGTAGGCACGCGAGCCGTCGCGGCTCCAGACTCCAGCACCCAGGCCAAACTCGGTGTCGTTGGCGATGGCAATGGCTTCTTCTTCGTCCTTGAAGGTGGTCACAGCGGCCACCGGTCCGAAGATTTCTTCCTGGAAGGTACGCATGCTGTTTTTACCCAGCAGCATGGTGGGGCTGATGTAGTAGCCATTATCAAGACCTTCACCGAGACGATTGCGTTCGCCGCCGGTCAAGGCTTGTGCGCCCTCTTCCCGACCGATATCGATGTAGCCCAGGATGCGCTCCATCTGTTTCTCGGACACCTGCGCGCCCACCATTGTCCCGGCATTGAGCGGGTTGCCGGTCTGGATACGTTTGACTCGCTCTACGGCACGCTCGATAAAGCGCTCGTAGATGGATTCCTGAATCAGGATACGCGATGGGCATGTGCAAATCTCGCCCTGGTTCAGAGCAAACATGCTCAAACCTTCCAGGGCTTTGTCCAGGAAGGCATCATCAGCCTGCATCACGTCTTCAAAAAAGATGTTGGGGCTCTTGCCGCCCAGCTCTACCGTAGCGGGGATCAGGCGGTCAGCTGCGGCGTGCAGGATTTCTCGGCCGACGGGGGTGGAGCCGGTGAAGGCGATTTTGGCGATGCGCTTGGAGTTGGCCAAGGCATGGCCTGCTTCTTTACCGTAGCCAGTGACGACGTTCAGTACGCCAGCGGGCAGCAGATCGCCGATGATTTCCATCAGCAGCAAAATGGAAGCGGGAGTTTGCTCGGCGGGTTTCAGGACGATGGGGCAACCGGCAGCCAGGGCGGGGGCCAGTTTCCAGGCGGCCATCAGCAGCGGGAAGTTCCAGGGGATGATCTGGCCGACCACGCCGATAGGCTCGTGGAAGTGGTAGGCAACCGTGGTGCTGTCCACATCCGAGATGCTGCCCTCTTGGGCGCGCAGGCAACCGGCAAAGTAGCGGAAATGGTCGACGGCCAAAGGCAAGTCAGCCGCGCGGGTTTCACGGATGGGTTTGCCATTGTCGATCGTTTCGGCAACCGCCAGACGTTCCAGGTTTTGTTCGATACGGTCAGCAATGCGCAACAGCACAGCGGAGCGCTCGGCAGGCGGGGTATTGGCCCACTGGTGGCGCACCTTGTGCGCGGCGTCCAGAGCCAGGTCAATGTCCGCTGCACCCGAGCGGGCTACCTGGCAAAAAACCTGCCCGGTGACGGGCGAGACGTTATCAAAATACTCGCCTTCGACCGGCGGCACCCAACGTCCACCAATGTAGTTGTCGTAACGGGATTTGAACGGGAATTCCAGATCCAGGCCCATGGATTTGAGATCGGACAGATTCATGATGTCTCCTTATTGATTTAGTTCGGTGTCACAAGGCGTGCACCGCAGGGAAAGGTTAGGGGTGCCTTTATCCTGTTTTAACTAAAGCAAATAACGTGCCAAACTACCTAGCGATTGTCCCGACTCGATCCTGAGCTCGCCCGCCTCCATAATGAAACGACCTCCAGTCGCAGGCTGCGACAGCTACTGTCGCAAAACGCGAGCACTGTCGCAGAATGCGACACCCCTCCCGGAGCACACTCATGACTTCTCTACACTCGTTTTGCCCGCAGACCAACGAAACCATGTGGCGTCAGTCCTGGGAACGCTGTCAGACGATGGAGTCGGAGTTAAGCGCGGAACCTCGGGACATGAGCCAAGGTGCGCTGCGACAGTTGCTGGAACAACAGCATCACTTGTTGCATCACTCCTCGGCAGCGGTACAGGATCTGGCGGCGCTGGTGCACCCGCATCGCAGTCTGGTTTTATTGTGCGACGCACAAGGCACGGTGTTGCAACAGGCGGGGGACCCACACTTTCTGCAGCGGGCCGAGCAGGTTGCCTTGCGTGCGGGTGTGAGTTGGGCGGAGAACCATCGCGGCACCAATGCTATCGGTACGGCTCTGGTCTGCGCACAGCCCATCAAGATTCACGGCAGCCAGCACTATCTGCCTGACAACCGGATTCTTAGCTGCCACGCCGCCCCCATTTACGACCCTTACGGCCAGATTATTGGAGTGCTGGATATTTCCGGCCCTTCGGAGCTGGAACATCACTACGCGCTGGATTTGGCGCAGCTGTACGCCCGCCAGATCAGCCGCCAGATGCTGGAGTCACTGTGCACGCCATCCCGCCGTCTGCTGCATCTGCATACAGACCCCGGCCTGCTCAACAGTGCTTTTAGTGGGCGACTGGTTCTGGAGGACGACACCATTGTGGCGGCCGATGAGTTGGCCGCCCGCATGTTGCGCCAGGACTGGCAGGAGCTACCCGGCCAGGACTTAAGTTCGGTACTGGAACAGGCGAAAAGCACGAGTCGACCTGTAACGCTCCACCTGAGCACAGCGGCTAAAACCCCGGCTCCAGCCCGTGCGGTGCTGGCTCGGACTGAGACGGCAGAAACTACACAACTGTCTCCTCAACAGGAAAAAGCTTTGGAGCCGGCTTTGCGCGCCATGCAGATGGGCTTGTCCATCTTGCTCAGCGGTCCTAGCGGCTCGGGCAAGGAGCGCATGGCGCGTGAGCTGCATCGTCGTCACAAGTCGCAATCCGGTCCTTTTGTGGCGATTAACTGCGCCGCCCTGCCCGAAACCCTGATCGAAGCCGAGCTGTTTGGTTATGAAGCCGGTGCGTTTACAGGTGCACGCCGTCAGGGCTATGCAGGCAAATTGCGTCAGGCCCATGGCGGTGTGCTGTTTCTGGATGAGATTGGCGATATGCCTGTAGGCTTGCAAAGCCGTCTGCTGCGAGTCCTACAAGAGCGCGAGGTGCAGGCACTGGGCTCGGAACGCACACACAGGCTGGACTTCCAGCTGATCAGCGCCAGCCATCAACCGCTGGAAAAACTGGTGCGTGATGGCCGCTTCCGTGCCGACCTGTACTTCCGACTGCAAGACTATATCTGCACAGTCCCCAGCCTTAGGGAACGCAACGATCTGGGCGACTACATTTCCAAAGAACTGGCTATTCTGGCACAAGGCCAGGCTGCGCCCCAGCTACATCCCGAAGCTCTGCAAATACTGCAGGACTACGACTGGCCAGGCAATTACCGCCAGTTGCGATCGGTGCTGCTGCAAATCATTGTGCAAGATTCTCCGGGGCGGCTCTGGTTGGCCCAGGACCTGCCTGCCTTGCCATGCTTGAATGCAGAACACCCGGTGCTGGCTCAAGAACCTGCCATCCCGGAGGTCCGGGGCATTACGGAAGCCAGCTCCCTTGACTCCCCCAAGCCACAAACCCTGAAGGAACAGGAATACGCTGCCGTGCAGCAGGCTTTGAAACAGCATCAGGGAAATATTTCACAAGCGGCGCGCGCCTTGGGACTGCATCGCAGTACCTTGCACCGCAGGCTGAAAGAAATGTCGCAGTTATTTACTGCAGGCGGTCATCATCCAGAAAGTCCGGAATCGGCATGGCAATAATGCCGTCGTCGGCCAGTTCCTGATACTCCTGCACCGTGGCCTGACCACGGATTGCGCGCGGCTCAATGTCGCCCTCGTGCATGCGGCGTGCTTCCTGGGCAAACTGGGTGCCCACATTGTCTGACTTGCGTATCACCGAACGCAGCTCTTGTAAAAGCTGACCTTGAATCGCCCGCATTTGCGCTTCGGTAGGCATGGTTGAAGGTAAGGGAGGCGGAACTGGAGCACTGGCAGGAGCGCCAAGGCTTTCCTGCGCACCTACATTGATACGTGGAGCCGAAAGTTTGCGTTTGACCTCGTGGCTGTCGCAGACGGGGCAACACAAAAGCCCACGACTGATCTGCTCATCGTAACTTTCGCGTGAGCTAAACCAACCCTCGAACACATGGCCGTGTTCGCATTCAAGATCAAAAACCTTCAGACTCATAATGTGTTTATCAATGGGCGGACAGACCGCCGTATTGTGACATAGAACTGCCGGACTAATTATGGCAAGTCCGGCATGTGGCGCGGCTTAACGGGGAACAGCGGCCAGCAGACGCTGCGTCAACTCTTCCTGCGGATGGAACAGAACGTGCTGTGCGCTGCCCTGCTCCACGATGCGTCCCTTGGCCATGATAGCAATTCGATCGGCCAGATACTCCACAACCCCGAAATTATGGGTAATGAACAAATACGCCAGCCCCAGTTCCATTTGTAACTCACGCATCAAATCCAGAATCTGCGCTTGTACGGACACGTCCAGGGCCGAGGTGGGTTCATCGCAAATCAGAACGGCGGGCTCTACCGCCAAGGCACGGGCAATAGCGATGCGCTGACGTTGCCCGCCGGAAAACTCATGTGCGTAACGATCCAGGGCGTTCTTGGGTAGACCGACTTGGTCCACTAAAGTTTCAATTCGTTTGCGACGCGCCTTCGTGTCCAGCTCGGGACGCAGCGCGGTCAGGCCTTCCAGAAGAATATCCCCCACCATCATGCGCGGATCCAGCGACCCATAGGGATCCTGAAAAATGATCTGCAAACGTGAGCGCAATTGCCGCAAGGCCTTGCCTTTCACTTGCAAGACGTTCTGCCCCTGCATCTGCACCTGCCCGCTGATCTGAGCCTGATGATCCAGCAAGCGCATTAAAGTACGTGCGACCGTGCTTTTACCGCAGCCCGACTCGCCGACCAAAGCCAGGGTTTCGCCCTTGTGCAGTTGCAGGCTCAAGTCTTTGACCACGGGAATGACAGGCAGGCGTCGCCACCAGGAGCCAGCCTGCTTATAGGAAACAGACAAGCCCTGAATATCCAGCACCAGCTCTTTGCCGCTATTGCGCGGTGGGACTGCTTCAATGGGCGCAGGGGCACGGGACAAGGGACGCCCACGTTTCTCAAAAGTGGGAATGGCATTGAGCAATTCACGAGCATAAGGATGGCTAGGGCGTAAAAAGAACTGGCTTGCCAGCCCGGCTTCCACTATTTGTCCGTGCCGCATCAAGGCCACATAGTCGGCATACTGTTTGACCAGCAGCAAATCGTGCGTAATCAGCAAGATAGCCAGGCCCATCTCTTTCTGTATATCGGCCAACAACTGCAGAATCTGCGCCTGAACCGTTACATCCAGCGCGGTAGTTGGTTCGTCAGCCACCAGCAAATCAGGTTCCGCCGCCAAGGCAATGGCAATCATGATGCGTTGCTTCTGGCCGCCGGAGAACTGGAATGGAAAGTCATCGTAACGCTGTGCGGCACCGGGGATGCCGACACGTTCCAGCCATTTGATGGCCCTTGCCCTTTCCTGCCCCGCAGGAGCCACACCATGACGACGAATCACCTCGCTGATCTGCCGGCCAATGGACATGACCGGATTCAGGCTGGTGGACGGCTCCTGAAAAATCACGCTGATGCGTTTACCGCGCACATCCTGCATTTGCTGTTCAGGCAAAGGCGGCAGTTCCAACCCGTCCAAGGCAATTTGACCAGATTGCATCCAGGCGGCTTCGGGCAAGAGGCGTAGGATCGCCATGGCCGTCATGCTTTTGCCGCAGCCGGACTCCCCCACCAAGGCAAAGGTTTCACCGCGCTGCACGGCCAAAGACAGATTACGCACCACACTTTGCACACCGGCATCGGACTGTACACGCAGTTCCAGACCCTCGATATTCAGCACGGCAGGCGTTGCGGAGGGCTTCACGGCGGAGACATTTTCAAGCTCGCTCATACCTTGGCTCCTCCTGGACGACGTACTCGCAAAGCCTTGAAGCGACGAGTACGAGGGTCAAACGCCGTTTGCACCGCATCGGCAAAAATGTTCGCAGACAGAACCAAACCCAGCATCATCACAAAAGCCCCGGCCAGGCCCCACCAGATGATCGGGTCGCGGGACAGCTCGCTACGGGCGGCGTCAATCATGCGCCCAAAGGATGGCATGCTGGGGTCCACACCAATACCCAGATAAGACAGCACAGCCTCGTACAGCACCAGGCCGGAGAACTCCAGAATCAGGGTGATCAGCACAATGTGCATGACATTAGGCAGCAAGTGACGAAACATGATGCGCAGATGGCCGACACCAAAGGCTTGGGCTGCCTGAACGTAGTCCAGCTCGCGCAGCTTCAACACCTCGGCCCGCAGCAGGCGGCACAGGCCCGCCCAGCCGGTTAACCCCAGAATCAGGCACAGCATGAACAAGCGCAGATCTGCGCGAGCGGCCACGGTGTCGAAGCTGTCGGGATGGGTGTCGATATAGACCTGCATCATCAACACGCAAGCGGCGATCAGCAGCACGCCAGGGATGGAAGTCAGCGTGGTGTAAATGTATTGAATGACATCATCCACCCAGCCCCGGAAGTATCCAGCGGCCAAGCCCAGAATGATGGCAGGTGGCAGCATGGCGAAGGTGGTCAAGGTGCCAATCACCAAAGCCGTGCGCACGCTTTTCAAGGCTTGCCAGATGATGTCGTTACCCGTGCGATCCGTGCCCAGCACGTAGTAATTCGCGCTCAGGCTCAGCACCAGGCATAGCAGTATCACCAGCACGCAGGCACTGAACCAGACCAATCGCCAATTCACCAAACCCTGCCCTTGCCACCAATAACGCCAAGCCGCGCCCCAACCCGGCTCCATGGATTGCTTGCGCCCCCAAAGCGTTAGCAGAACAGCCAGTAGCACGCTGCCCAGCAGACCCCAGGTCAAACCTTTGGCGCCTAGCTGCAAAATATCGTGTCTATGCGCGGCAGGCGTATCCATACCCACCCCGGCATTGACCAGACGCGGAAAGTCCCGCACGGGCTTGCCATCTATCAGCATGCTTTCTTTGGTCAGTTGAAAGCGGGCCAAGGGAGCGGAATAGGTTTTTTCCACCTCGGCCAGCCCGGCTTTTTTCAGAATATCGTCCAGCGCAGAGCGGGCGACGGGGGCATAGCTGGCTGTGCTGGCTTCCTGCCCAGGAGCAGCCGGCAATAAAGGCCGATAGTGAATGGAGTCCAGTAAACCGATCAGCAGGAAAAAGACCAGAAAAACAGCAGCGCACATGGCCGAGGGCGTACGTGCCACACTGGCCCAGGCCGAGCGCAAGGCAGGCCGCTTGACGACACGCCAGGTGTAGAGCGCCATGGCCAGAAACAGTGCCAGCACAAAGGTATCGGTCCAGAGAAAGACGAACTGTGGCATGGCGGGCTCAACTAAAACGAATGCGGGGGTCAACCAGGGTGTAGGAGATATCGGCCAGAATCAAACCGGCGATATAAAGCATCGATCCTAAAAACACCATGGCACGCACAATGGAGAAGTCCTGGGCATTGATGGCATCAATGGTGAAGCTGCCCAGACCCGGAATACCAAAAAAAGACTCCGAAATCAGGCTGCCCATGAACAGCAGGGGCAAAGCCGATACGGTGCCCGTCAGAATGGGCAAGAGCGCATTGGGCAAGACATGGCGGAACAAAACGGTAGATTCCGCCAGCCCCTTGGAGCGCGCCGTGCGCACATAATCACGGCTGGCCTCTTCCAGAAACAGGCTGCGATAAAAGCGCGATTCCGCCCCGATACGCGACAAAATCCCCACCAGCACCGGCAAGACCAGAAAGCGCCAGTTATCCATCCCTTCTACCCAGCCCGAAAACGGCACCCAGCGCAGCACCCGTGCAAACAGCCATTGCCCGGCAATGATGTAGAACAGGCCCGAAATGGACATCAACACGACGCACAGCACAACGGCGGAAAAATCCAGTCGGGTTCCCCGAAAGAACACCATCAGCAAGGCAAAACTGATACACACCCATAAGCCCAAAAAGAAGGTGGGCAAGGCCAGCGCCAAACTGGGCCCCATGCGTTGCTTGATCTGATAGGCAATATCCTGCCCCTGGTCGGACAAGCCAAAATCCAGGCGCAACAAAGGAACCGAGCGCTCGTAGAAAATCGTGTCGGTAAAGGTTTTGGGACCTTCCGCCTGCGCGTTATAAAACAGCGGCTTGTTATAACCGCGCTCTGCCTTCCAGTTTTCAATGGCCGTCTGACTGACGCGCTGCCCACCAATGGACAAGCGGGCCATATCGTCGGGCGTATTCACGGCAAAGAACAACACAAAGGTCAGCAGATTGACCCCTATCAGAATCAGCACGCCATACAGAATGCGCCGCAGCATATAGGAAAACATCAGTCTTTCTCCTTGCGCAGAGCCACATGGCGACGACGCGCCTGAGCCTGCGAGCGCACCACCCACACCAGAATCAAGGCCAGCAAGCCCAGCGGAATGGCGGGCCACCAGACGGGGCGGTTCCAACGATCAATGCGCTCCACACGCTGTTCGGGGTCGATTCGGTAATACTGGATGCTGTCGCGCACCATCATGGACGGCTTGGCATTGCGCACCCAGCTTTGGTAGGCTCCACCCGCATTGGGCACATAGCCAAACATCCAGGGGGCATCATGCTGGACCAGATGGATCATCTGCTGCACCACCGCCTGTTTGTCCGGGCCGTCGTTCAGAAAGCGCATTTGCTCGTACAGGCGATCAAACTCCGCGCTTTGGTAATTGGCGGCGTTCTCACCACCAAAATCCTTCTTGGCCTGGGGGCCATACAGCAAGGTGAAGAAGTTTTCGGCGTCCGGGTAGTCGGCTACCCAGCCCCACAGAAATAGCTGTGCCGCGCCACGCTTCATCTTGTCCTGAAAGCGGTTGTAATCGGTAGCGCGCACTTCCAGCTGCAAGCCTACCTGGGCCAGCTGACGGCGCATCCAGTCCACCGTGGCATCCGAGCCCATACCCATCATGGAGTCGTAATACAGAATCAAGGGCTTGCCGGTACGGCTGTCCCGTCCATCGGGATAGCCCGCCTGTCGCAGCAAATCACGCGCTTCGTCCAGACTGCGGCGTTTCACCACGCCATTGTCCTTGGTGTAGACATAAGGGTTGGCACCCTGGGGCAGCGGCTGATAGCCCGGCACGCCAGGCGGCAAAGGGCTATGCGCGGCTTCTCCTTGGTCATTCATGAAAATGGAAACGTACTGCTCCCAGTCGAACACAATGCTGATGGCCAGGCGCAGCTTGCGGTTTTTCTCGAACTGCTCGGGCGTATCGCCCTGACCGACCACCGGGTCGTGCCAGTTAAAGCCCATATAAAACAATTGCGCTTCAGGTGCCGTGCGCAATTGCAGGCCGCGCTCCTGATACAGATTGGCTTTGTCGACCGAGTCCTGCGCGGCCACTGTCATGGCGACACCGTACTCGCCCCGCTCCACCTGCGGAATGTCGTAATAGCCCTGCAGGAACTTGCCCATCAAGGGGACGCCCTCTTTTTCCAGAGAGAACACCACTTTGTCCAGAAAAGGCATGGGTTTGCCGCAATCTTCCAGTAAACCAGCAGCCTGGTCGCCGGGCTCGCCCACACAAGGGTATGGCTCCCCCCGGTAATTGGGGTTACGGCTCAGAACGTGACGACGATTGGTCAGGGATTCCGTCAGCATGAATGGGCCTGTACCCACGGGCCAGCTATCCAGTGTCAGATTGTGCTGCGCCATGCGCGGCTGGCTATAGAAACGCTCGGCCTCCCAGGCCATGGGCGCGGTAAAGGTCATGGCCAGCCAATACTTGAACTGTGGGTACTTGCCATTCACCTCGATGCGCAAGGTATGTTTATCCAGCGCTCGCACACCCGGCAAGGTGTAGGGCCGTAAATCCAGCCATTGTGGACGCGGCTCCTGCTTGTCGATACGGGCCAGTTCTTCGCTGAACTCCTTGAAGCCCCGGATGTGCTCGGCCATCACACCCAGCACAGGAGAGGCCAGGCGCGGGCTGGCCAAACGCTTGAAGGCGTAAACGTAATCGTGAGCCGTCAGCTCGCGCGAGCCGGTATGGGCGAAGTCGGCAATGCTGAAAGCATCGTTCAGGTCCGGCGCCCGCATGGGGTAATAGCGGTACTCGCCCTGCTCATCCAAGGCAAAGGCCGGATGCGGCTGAAAGCGAATGCCTTGCTTGATGGGAATATCGTAACGGCTGACTGCCACCTGTTCGCCCGGCACATCAGCAGGCAAACGATTACCCTGCTCATCAAGGTATACAGGCTCTACCAGCTCGGCCGCCGCCTTGGGAATCAGGCGGTAGGGACGGTCCAGATAGTGATAGCCGTACAGCGGCTCATAAATCGAATACGTAAACGGTGTCTCGTCACCGGAGTAGGACAAAGCCGGGTCCAGGTGATTGGGGGAGCGGGTCGTGAACGCGCTGTAGAGCGTGTTTTCTGCTGCGCTGCCTTCCTGATAAGGGCTGTTAACGGGTTTGGAGCAAGCTGCCAATCCGACGCACAACAAGGCCAGCCCCATCCGCCGCAAAGGGCTTAACATTGCCCTTGCTGCCAGCAGTCATAACGCCATTTCCATGGCGGGACAGGACTGGGCTCTGACCAGATGCCTACACCGGCTTCCTTGGCTTCGCGCTCCAGCTGATCAATACGAGGGTCGCGCAGGAAGCGGCCGCGTTTTTCACGATTGGCCATGGCCATTCCAGCCCGTACCAATTTCTGGTTGGCGGTTTCGCCATCGGCCAAAGGCACATCGCATACAGCGCGACCGTGGCGGTCGCGCTCATAGCAAGACAGGGTCAAATGTTTACCGGAAACCAAATCCGACAGGAAGCGCCGCGAGGCCACCGCAAAGGGCTGGCCGGGACGACGGCTGTCTTTGGTGGTTTCGGGAGCATCGATACTGGCCAGACGCACGCGCACCTGCCTGTTATTGCTGGGCAAAATCGTCAGCGTATCGCCGTCGGCCACCCGCACCACCCGCCCTGTCAGCTCGAAGTCTTGAGCCTGAACAGGCAAGGCCCAGACAGCCATCACAGCCGTCAAGCCAGCACAAACGGCTGTGCGCCGCGTCAAAGAAGAAAAGCCGGACAGGGAAAACACAGTCATGATGCGGACAACACTCCAGGCGGGTAGCAGAAACAAGGCTAACAAATTATAGATACTGCGCACCGCCTGTCCAGAGCAATGTCCCTAGTAGGCAGGCCTGCATCAAGACGCCTGCAGGCGGGGCCAGATGCGATGCAAATACCAGGAAGCCTGCTCCACACCTTCCAGCCCGAATACGGTAGCCGGTCCTTGTTGCAGACGATGGGTCGCGAACAGATCCGCGACGGCATCGGGAGCCACGTGGCGCATCAGGCAGGCTTGGTACAGAAGAGCCAGTTTCTGCGTCCAGACACGGCCTCCGGCCTGGGAAACTGTGCTCAACAAATCCTGTGCAACCTGACCCAATTCCGCATCATCCCCGGTACGGGCACGCAAGTCTGCCTGCAAGGCCTCCAGGACACCTTCCTGACTCAAGGCGCGCTGCACATCCAGGCACATCACATTGCCGGAGCCTTCCCAAATCGAATTGACAGGAGCTTCGCGCAGCAAGCGCGGCATGGGGCCATCCTCGATATAGCCGTTGCCGCCCCAGGTTTCCATGGCTTCGGCACACAGGGCGATGGCCCGACGGCATACCCAGAACTTGGCAGCTGGAGCCAGCACGCGTAGCACCGCCTGCGCCACGGGATCATCAGCCCGCTCCTGCAAATCCACCAGGAACAGGGCCAGATGGGTGGCCGCTTCGCTTTCCAGGCTCATATCCAGCAGTACTGCCTGCATCAAGGGCTGCTCGATCAATTGTTTGCCAAAGCAGCGTCGGTGCTGACAGTAATGCAGGGACTGCACCAAAGCCTGCCGCATCAGGGCGGCACTGCCCAGCACGCAATCAATACGGGTACGGGCCGCCATTCCGGCCAGCAGAGCAATACCGCGACCGGCTTGGCCCACGCGCCAGGCCAGTGCACCATCAAAATCAATTTCGGCACTGGCGTTGGAGCGGTTGCCCAATTTGTCTTTCAGCCTGCGTATATACCGGCGATTCAAGCCATATTCGGTATAGCGCGGCATCAGGAAACAAGAAAACTGCTCGTGCTCACGCGCCAGTACCAGATGCCCGTCCGCCTGCGGCACGGAGAAAAACCATTTGTGCCCGTAAAGACGAAACGCCTGAGCCTGGGGATGCGCTTCAGTGGTGCAGCCGCGCAGATCAGAGCCGCCCTGCATTTCCGTCATGCCCATGCCCAGCAGCACGCTGCTTTTTTCTGTCATCAACTGATCAGAAGAATCGTACTGATTGATGTCCAGCTTGGCCGCCCATTCCTGAAACGGATCAGCCTGCAATAAGGGCGCAGCGGCGCGCGTCATGGTCAAGGGACACAAGGTGCCCGCCTCAATCTGACCATGCATGTAAAAGCCCATGGCTCGTTGCAGGTGCTGGCCAGATTCGGACTGATGGGGCCAGATATGCAGGCCCTGCTCCATGCCCAGGCTCATCAATTGATGCCATGCCGGATGAAAATCCACCTGATCGACTCGTTGCCCTTGAGCAGACCAGCCTCGCCATTGCGGCGGCTGGCGATTGGCCAAGGCACCTTGTTCGCGCCAATGGGCAGAGCCCAGTTTCTGGCCATAGTCCGCCAGCGCTTGCCGGGCCTCCTGGGAGGCCAGCTTGCTTTGCCAATGTTGTAAAGCCGGATCTTCGCCAAACAGATCGTCATTCATCAAATCCGGCACCTGATTCTGTAACTGCTGTTCCAGACCCATCTCGCCTCCTTGATTCCGGCCGTCCTGCCCCGTCTCTTAATCTAGAGCCATTTGGCCTTTTTGAATTTCCAGTACAAAAATCCGCACACGCTGCCCATCAGGCCCAAGGCCAGGGGGTAGCCCAGCGTCCATTCCAGCTCGGGCATGAATTTGAAGTTCATCCCGTAAATCCCCGCCACCGCGGTCGGCACGGCCAAAATGGCCGCCCAGGCCGCCAGCTTGCGGGTAGTGTCAGTCTGCTGCATCTGCCCTATCATCAAGCCACCTTCAAAGGCGAAGGCCAGGGCTTGCCGCAGGCTGTTAATAAATTCGGAAGTGCGGGCAATGCGGTCTGCCACTTCACCGAAATATGCCCGACTTTCCGCATCCACATACGCCAGCTCGATGCGCGACAAACGACGGCTTAGCTCTGCCAATGGCGTTACCGCGTTATACACGCGCAGCAAATCGCGCCGTAAACGGTAAATACGCCGTACATCGTTTTCCTTGAAGCCCCGAATCAGAAATTGCTGTTCAATGGCCTCTACCGCCTTTTCGGTTTGTTCCAGACAAGTCTGATACTGGTCCACAATCAGATCCAGCAACTCCGAGGCGACAAAATCACTGCCCCGCTCCAGCAAGGCCGGTGTGCTTTCCAGACGGGCACGCAGCTCTAAATAGCTGCTGTTGGAACCACGCCGCACCGTCAGCAACAAGCCGTGGGCAATCAGAATCTGCGTAGTACCAAAAAGTGGGCGCAGATCTTTCAGGCCCAAGGTTACCGCCACCACAATCAGGCAATTGCTGAACTCCAGCAATTTGGGACGACGATGAGGGGCAATCAATTCTTCAACGGCATTGTCTGGCAGACCCAGTTGCGCCCCTACTTCGCGCAAGGTCGCCTCGCTGGGGTCTTTCAAACCAATCCAGATAAAGCCGTCCTTCAAGGGATTGTGTACAGGCAGGTGATGAATATCCAAAGCCTGTGCTGGCTGGCCAGACTGATAGCGATACGCGGCCACCACAACGTCTTGTGCATCAGGGGCGACCGGAGCTATTTCTTGCATGCTGTCTCCTTGCAGACAAAGCCAATTTTTTTGTTCGATAATAGCACTCGCCTCCCTCCGCGCTGCGACCGCAGCGACTTGCAAGGAACGACATGAAATCACGATCCATTCTGTGCCTGGGCACACTGATTATGGCCTTGGGCGTAGGCCTGGGCGCGTTTGGTGCCCACGCCCTGCGCGCCATGGTTGACGCTTCGGCATTGGCAACCTGGCACACGGCCGTGCTGTATCAATTGCTGCATGGTCTGGGCTTGCTGCTGATTGCCGCGTTGGGCTCGCAATTGAATGCGACCTGGCAGTCGCGCAGCGCAATTCTGATGCTGGCTGGCGTACTGATTTTCAGCGGCAGCCTGTACATTCTGGTGCTTAGCGGCGTGAAATGGCTGGGCGCGATTACCCCTATTGGCGGAGTAGCCATGATTCTGGCCTGGCTCTTTCTGGCCATTGCCGCCCTGCGTGGCAAGGACGCCTGACCCCAGGCCTTTGCCTTCGTATAATGGGGCGCATATTCTGCCTACCAGGAGCGCCCCGTGTCTGATTCCGCCTTTTCCCTACGCGAATTTACCCGCCAACTGCCCAAGGCTGAACTGCACCTTCATATCGAAGGCACGCTGAAACCGGACTTGATCTTCAAGCTGGCCCAGCGCAATCACATTACACTGCCCTATCCCGATCAGGCCAGCCTGCACGCTGCCTATCAGTTCACCGACTTGCAGTCCTTTCTGGACCTGTACTACGCCGGGGCGGGGGTTCTGATCACCGAGCAGGATTTCTTTGACATGACCTGGGCCTACTTTCTGCGCGCCCAGGCCGATGGCATTGTCCACACGGAAATCATGTTTGACCCGCAGACGCACACGGCACGCGGGATCGCCATGGAAACCGTGTTTGCCGGGATTGCCCGCGCCGCCCGCCAGGCCAGATCCGAGTTGGGGATCAGCAGCTATCTGATCTTGAGCTTCCTGCGCCACCTGAGCGAAGCCGAGGCGTTTGACACCCTGGAAGCCGCCTTGCCCTTGCGCAATCAGTATTCCGACCTGTGGATTGCCATTGGCCTGGACTCCTCGGAAAAGGGCAACCCGCCCGCCAAATTCGAGAAGGTTTATGCCCGTTGCCGAGAGCTGGGTTTCCGACTGGTCGCCCACGCGGGTGAGGAAGGCCCGGCCAGCTATGTACGCGATGCCCTTCAGCTTCTGAAAGTAGAACGCATCGACCACGGCGTGCGCAGCCAGGACGACCCGGCCCTGATGCAGTATTTGGCCGACCACGCCATTTCCTTGACAGTCTGTCCGCTGTCCAACATCAAGCTCAAGGTTTTTGATAGCCTGCACCAGCACAATCTGAAGCATTTGCTGGATCGCGGCCTGAATGTCTGCGTGAACTCGGACGACCCAGCCTATTTTGGCGGCTATCTGCTGGACAACTACCTGCAAACCGCCCAGGCCCTGAATCTGCGGGAGGCCGATTTACGCACTCTGGCAGCCAATAGCTTGCGCTCCTCCTTTTTACCCAAGGAGCAAAAGCAGGCCTGGTTGAACAAGCTGGAGCAGACTCCCGGAAATGACTGAATCCGCGCTGTACCTTCCACGTGCGTTCTTTGCCCGTGATCCGCGTTACGTTGCCCTGGAATTGCTGGGCAAAACCCTGGTTTTGAATGACGAGCGCGGGCAGCGCTGCGCCACCATTGTAGAAACCGAAGCCTATCTGGGTCCCCAGGATCAGGCCGCCCACAGCCGACGCGGTATCACCGAGCGCACGCGACTGATGTTCGGCCCGGCAGGCTACGCCTATGTGTATTTGATCTACGGCCTGCACCACTGCATGAATATCGTCAGCGGTGTTGAAGGCGATGGTACGGCGGTCTTGCTGCGGGCGGCGCAATGGACGTCGCCTGAGAATGGCCCGTCCCTGTCAGGCCCCGGACGATTGTGCAAAGGGCTGGGTATAGACAAAGCTTATAACGGTGCAGATGCCTGCGCCCCTGCCATGCATTGGCTGGACGCCCCCCCCCTGCCGCCAGAGCAAATTCTGATCAGCCCACGCATCGGCGTAGAGTACGCGGGCGCCTGGGCCAAGGCCCCCTTGCGCTACTCGATTGCCCAGCATCCCGAGGTGTCCGTCAAGCCGGGCAGAACCACCACAAAACGCAGTGTCAAAGGCCTTAAACGCCCCGCCTAGAACAGGTATTATTAATCCTTCAAGCTGAATGCTTCCCAGCTGCTTTTAAGGATTTCCCATGCGACTCTCCGTACTACTTAGCGTCCTTCCCGCCGTTTTGCTGGCTGCTTGCACGGCCACGGGCAATAGCGCGCAAACAAGTTCGACCTCTTCGTTCAGCGACTCTTCTGGTGGTCTGTGCAATGCGGACGCCTTGAATCCAGCCGGTCAAACCGCCAGCCAAAGCCAAGTTGAACGTCTGGTCAAACAGGCCGGTGCGGCAAAAGCCCGCGTCTTGGCTCCGGACCGCATGTACACCACGGACTACGACCCCACCCGTTTGAACATCCGCGTGGACGAACAAAACAAAATTACCTCTGTTTACTGCGGCTGATCCCTGATGACTCTTGAGCAAAGCCAACACTTGCTGGACACGCTATTTGCCCCTTGGGTGCAAGCCCTGAAATTGCGTGTAGAAAACATGAATGAAGACGGCGTGGTTCTACGCCTGCCTTTTTCAGATCAATTGACGCACGTGGCCGGTGTAGTCTGCGGTCAGGTGTATATGGCGGCAGCCGATACCGCCATGGTGCTGGCCGTCAGTCAAAGCCTGGGGGAGTTTCGCCCCATGACTACAGTTTCACTGAACACCAGCTTTGTACGCCCGGTTAGCCAGGGGGATGTGCTGGTACACGCCCAAGTGCTGAAGCGTGGCAAAAGCATGGTCTTTGGCGACATCAAGCTGCTGGACGAGCAAGGTCGACTGGCCGCCCACGCCACCACCACCTACGCCCTGCTGCCAGGCTGATGCTCCTCGGGACGGCCACCCGCTTTGCAAGACAGACTCTGACACAAAACAATCCGTCCATGGGTTTGGCATAGCGGGCTTGGCACGACTATCATCGTCATAGCAGCTGCGCCCCGGCTTAGCTCTGTGGCCGCTGCCCCGTCCGATTCCTTGTTGATCGCTTTTCTGGAGAAGTTCAAATGGCAAAAGTCCTGGTTCTCTATTACTCCGCCTATGGCCACGTAGAAAAAATGGCCCAAGCGGTTGCCGAAGGTGCACAAAGCGCTGGCGCAACGGTGGACATCAAGCGTGTCCCCGAACTGGTCCCGGAAGCCGTGGCCCAGAAAGCGAATTTCAAGCTGGATCAAGCCGCCCCGGTCGCCACTATTGGCGACCTGGAAAACTACGACGCCATCATTGTCGGCACCGGCACCCGTTTCGGGCGCATCAGCTCGCAAATGGCCAGTTTTCTGGATCAGGCCGGTGGCCTGTGGGCGCGCGGCGCACTCAATGGCAAGGTAGGCGGTGCCTTTACCTCTACCGCCACCCAACACGGTGGGCAGGAGCTGACGCTACTGTCCATTATTCATAACCTGATGCACTTTGGCATGATTGTGGTGGGCCTGCCTTACAGCTTTGCAGGCCAGACACTGCTGAACGAAGTCACTGGCGGCAGCCCCTACGGCGCATCCACCATTGCCGGTGGCGACGGTTCACGTCAGCCCAGCCAGAACGAGCTGGACGGCGCCCGCTACCAGGGCCGTCATATCGCTGAAATTGCAATCAAGCTGAAAGGCTAAAACGGAGTACACAGATGGGCATGATGATAGATGGACAATGGCATAGCAAAGAGCCTGTCAGCAGCACCCAGTCCGATACATTTCAACGTGCCCAGTCTGCCTTCCGGGACTGGATTACCGCCGACGGCGGCCCCGGCCCGGACGGCCAGGCAGCGCAGCCTGCCCAGGCCAATCGCTATCACCTATATGTCTCGCTGGCCTGCCCGTGGGCGCATCGCACCCTGATCATGCGTGAATTAAAGGGGCTGCAAAAGCTGATTTCAGTGTCAGTGGTGAACCCCATCATGGGCGATCAGGGCTGGACCTTTGAACCGGCGGAGGGCGTGGTGCCGGACCCAGTCATGGATGCGCAGTTCCTGCATCAGCTCTATGCCAAGGCGGACCCGCAATTCACAGGGCGCATTACCGTGCCCGTACTGTGGGACAAGCAGCGCGGCACAATCATCAATAACGAGTCGGCCGAGATCATGCGTATTTTCAATAGCGCCTTTGATACTTTGGGCGCGCGCAGCCTGGATATGGCACCTGCCGAGCTGCTGGGCGAAATCGACCAGATCAATGCCCATGTGTATGACACCGTCAATAACGGGGTCTACAAAGCAGGTTTTGCCCGCTCACAAGCCGCCTACGACACAGCAGTTCATGCCCTGTTTGACAGCCTGGACGGGCTGGAGGCTCGCCTGAGCCAGCAGCGCTACCTGACTGGCACGCAACTGACCGAGGCCGACTGGCGCTTGTTCACTACCCTGATTCGCTTTGATCCGGTCTATGTTGGCCATTTCAAATGCAATCTGCGCCGTCTGATTGATTATCCGAATCTGTGGAACTACATGCTGGAGCTGTACCAAATGCCTGGCGTGGCCAGCACGGTCAGCCTGGATCACATCAAGACCCATTACTACAGCAGTCACCGCCATCTGAACCCGACGGGCATTGTGCCGGCTGGCCCTGTACTGGATCTGAACGGGCCCCACGGACGAGGTCATTTACCCGTCCAGCCAGGGCCCTTGCATATCGGGCTTCAGTAACCGGGGCGATCAAAAATATCGGGATTGAGCAAGATGGAGCGGTCTACCTGATTGATATCGGTACGACCGCAAAACGCCATGGACACGTCCAGCTCATTCGCCATCAATTTCAGCAAACGGGCCACACCGGCCTGCCCCGCCGCACCCAAGGCATACAGGAAAGCACGGCCAATCATGGCACCTTGAGCGCCCAAGGCGCGGGCACGCAACACATCCTGACCGCTGCGAATACCACCATCGACCAGCACTTCGATCTTGTCACCTACCGCCTTGCTGATCGCAGGCAGGCAGGAAATTGAGGATGGCGCGCCATCCAGCTGACGGCCACCGTGATTGGACACGATCAAGGCATCAGCCCCGCTATCCACGGCATAACGAGCATCGTCGGCATCCATAATGCCTTTAACAATCAGCTTGCCGCCCCAGGCATTCTTGATCCACTCGATATCTTTCCAGTTCAGGCTCGGGTCGAACTGCTCGGCCGTCCAGGTAGACAAGGAGCGCAGATCCGACACCCCCTTGGCGTGGCCGACGATATTGCCAAAGCTACGACGGTGCGTGCGCAACATATTTCGGCACCAGTACGGCTTGGTCGCCAGATTCAGCAAATTAGGAATAGTCAGGCGTGGAGGCGTGGTCAAGCCATTCTTGATGTCCTTGTGACGCTGGCCCAAGACCTGCAAGTCAAGAGTCAACACCAGGGCCGAGCAGTTAGCCGCTTTGGCACGCGCAATCAGATTTTCAATAAAGCTGCGATCACGCATCACATAAAGCTGAAACCAGAACGGGGCACGGGTAGCCTGGGCCACGTCCTCCAGCGAGCACACACTCATGGTGGACAGGGTGAACGGAATACCAAAATCCCGTGCAGCCAAAGCCGCCAGCATTTCACCATCGGCGTGCTGCATGCCGGTCAGGCCGGTAGGGGCAATAGCCACGGGCATGGCCACATCCTGACCCAGAAGCTTGGTCTTCAGACTGCGATGGTCAATGTCCACGGCCACCCGCTGTTTGAATTTCAGCTTGTGAAAATCCTGCTCGTTCGCATGATACGTGCCCTGCGTCCAGGAGCCGGAGTCGGCGTAGTCATAAAACATCTTGGGCACGCGGCGTTTGGCCGCCAGGCGGAAATCTTCAGTGCAGGTAATTTTCGACAGATCCATTACATTGGGCTCCAAAACAATGGCGTAATAATGCGACTTTGTGCCCTGTGGGGCAAGTCATCCGGGGCAGACTGTTCGAAGTTTCTGTCTGGCGCGCCTAAAGGACCACCAAGACGAGCCCCCAAGACCAAAAATAAAGAGATTCACTGTTGTCCCGCTGCACGCCTTGCCATCTCTGGCTTTACAGCCTGCCCGCCGACCCCAAAAACATAAAAAAAAGACGATTTCAGTAAAATTTGTTGATATTTTGGTGACAAGTAAAAATAGCCGTGCTATATTTCTACTTCTTTAGCGGCTGTAGCTCAGTTGGATAGAGTACTTGGCTACGAACCAAGGGGTCGTGGGTTCGAATCCTGCCAGCCGCGCCATATTCAGTAAAAAAGCCATTTCTTCGGAAATGGCTTTTTTGCTTTCTGCTCTCGGACAACAAGCAGGGAAAAGACCCACTACCCCGCCAGGCACCACCCACAATAGCAATACGAGCAGACTGGAACGAAGAAATAGAATGAGCAGTAGTGGCTTTTTATGTAGACAGGAATAACTCCTGCACGGCCTTATCGCCTTTCTGACAACTCAATACCCTCACCGTCCCCAAAGCCATCATGCACCCACACCGTCACGGGGACGGCATAGCTCCATCCACCCGCTTTCCACCAGCATTCTGCAAACCACGCTTTGGTGGTGTTAGCCGCGATACTCAGCCCACCAAAGTCTTCATCCAGGAAATAGTCTTCGTGGAAGGTGTCCATCTTGTCCAAAGCCAGAGACAGTTCCAGGGCTCTACCGGGAAAGATGGAAGGGTCGCTGCTATCTACTTTATTATTTTCACCGCTGTAGTAAATCCATGCCGACGGGGTTTCCAGGCCATCTTCACCAAAAAAAATTTGCACCTGGGCATCCGCAACGCTATCTGGCACAGGCAAGGCGAACAAGGTACGTAACTCGGTAATGAGAGGCTTTGAAGCTCGTTCCAGACACCGCCTGTAACGCAGCTGAAACTGTGCCGGACTTAAGCCGAATGGGACCATACCTGTAACTCCTGGGGCTTTGAAACTGCAACTAATTGACTTGGGGCTGCGTCATCATCACGCTTGATGTTGACGCAGCCGCCACGAAGAATAATAGTTCCTCTCCCCAGTCAGCAAGCCACTCTTGCATTGGCAAGACTCTGAATGCCACTGCCCACTCCTGATCTCGGCTATAGCTCAAATCACTCAGGTACCTGGCGACGAATCGGAGACCTGGGGTCACGTCCTGCCAGATGGACTATCCCTACAAACAAATAACAGACGTGCAAAAGCGGCGCTACCTGTTAGCGCCGCTTTTTTTACAACCCAAAGCAGACGCGCTTAGAAGCGGGCTTGCACATTCACCATAAAGTTACGTGGTTCGCCATAAATCAGGCCGTTATAGAAACCGAACTCTCGATAGTATTCCTTATCGAACAGATTATTGACGCGTGCCGTCACGCTCAGATTCTTGTTCACGTCATAACGCGCCATCACGTGGGCCAGCATGTAGCCGGACTGACGAATCGGGCTGTTATCAAAACCGCCGCCCGCCAAGGGACGACCGGGCATAGGCGTGGATGTCGTGGAGCTGTCATAGCTGATACTGGTCCCCAAAGTCAGCTTGTCGGCCAGCACGTTCGGACGATACGTGGTGCTAACACGGAAGCTGTGACGCGGGTCCTGACGTGGACTGCTATTGGGACTGGAATCCACCACATTCATATAGGTGTAGCCAGCATACACATTCCAGCGATTGGTCAGTGCCCCCGCCAGTTGCAAGTCCAGGCCAGTAGATTTGATACCCGTAGCATTGGCCACATACGCCTGATCGCCGGTATCCAGTACGGTACGATCATCATCCGCCTTGGCGACGTTGGTCTGCTTGGCATGGAACACCGCTACGGTGCTGGACAAGCGATCATCCAGCCAGGAGCTCTTGATACCCGCCTCGTAGCTGGCCCCCGTAATTGGCTTGATGATATTGCCTGCCACATCGCGCTGGCTTTGCGGTTTGAACACGTCGGTATAGCTGGTGTAGAGCGTGTGATTCGGCGTGACATCAAAGGTCAGGCCTACATAGGGTGTCCATACCTTCTTGTCCAGCTCGGAGCGACGGGCGCTTTTGACATTGTCCTTGTCGTAATCGTAGGCATAGGTTTTGTAGTAGCTATAGCGCGAACCCAGAATGACTTTCAGATTGTCAGCCAGCTCCAGACGGGTGGCGATGTACGGGCCGTAATTAGTCGTCCGTGTCACACCACGCGCATCGGTACGGAAGGTTTGCGGCGCACCGTACTCATTACCATTCCAGGTCTGCCAATTGGCAGGCAGATCCAGACGGTACTGACATCCACGCGCTGGCACATGACCATCAATATGGCAGTTCCCCAAGGCTCCGCTGAACTGATAGGAAGTCTCCTCTGAGCGCTGGCCGTTAAAGCCCAGAATCAGCTCATGCTCGCGACCTAATAGTTTGAATGGCCCGGTGACATTCAAGGAGAAGGCATGCTGCGTGCCCTCGCTCTCCGAATGCAGGCTGTTCAAATACGCCAGACCCGTTTCTCTATCAAACAGGCCCCATTTGGAACCGGCGCTATTGGCTTTCAACACCCCAAAGCTGTTGATGCTTTCCAGGTCGCTATAGCTGTAGTTGGCGTCGGCATGCCAGCCACCGCCCAGGTTCTGCTCCAGGTTTGCAAACCAGGTGTGATTCTTGCGCTGGGTGTAGCTCCAGTCCGCAACCGGGTGATAGCTGCGATCGAAATCCGTACGAGTGCCGTCCGAGAACCAGATAGGCACGTTCGTGCCCCAGGATGTGCCCTTGTGCTTTTTATAGGTGTACTCGTAACCCGCCGTCACGCTGGTGTCGGGCGAGAAATCGTAGGTCATGGTGGCCAGCAGGCCAAAGCTCCTGGGGTTCTCATTGTCGCGGAAGGTATGGCTGTCATCCCCGCTAAGCACCAGACGCGCCCGCAAATCCCCATCTTTGCTCAGGGGAGTATTGATATCCCCCATCAGGCGTCGTTTGCGCCAGCTACCCAGCTCGACATTGCCTTGCAAGCCAAATTCCCGGTACGCCTTTTTACGGGACAGGGAAATACTGGCCGACGGATCACCCGTACCGCCCAGCAAGCCGTTGGCCCCGCGCAAGACGCTGACGTCTTCGTACAGGTCCATATTCACCGCCCCGCCTATACCGGAAAAACCGGACTCGCCATTGAACTCCAGGCCATCAATCTTGTAGTTATTGATGTTGAAGCCACGCGCCCGGTAGGTTGTACGCGAGCCAATATCCACCTCATTGACACTGATACCCGACACCGAGGTCAAGGCATCGTCCAGCGACTGAATGTTTTGATCCTCCATTTGCTGGCGCGTAATGTTGGTGATGGCCTGCGGCGTATCTTTTTCTTCCATGCGCAGCCCGGTCGAGCTTTTGCTGTAAATCTTTTGGTAACTGTCTTCGGGCTCTGCCTGCTCGTGCCCCTTGACCGTAATGGGCTTGAGCATGGCGGGCGCATCTTGTGCCCAGGCTGCCTGCCCGCTCAGGGCAAGAAGAATCAAGGCCGCAAGAGGCTTGAGTGGTGGACGGGATGAAGGGAACGGCAAAACATGACTCCTGTTTAATAATGAGAACAATTCTTGTTCGCCGTAAGATTAGCGTGTATGGTTTCAGGCGATGTTTCGCCTTATGTTCCCGCCCAATCGCAATGTAATGGTATGTAATGACAGGTTTTTCCAGCCCCCAACGCCGTGTATTAATCATTGAAGATGATGTAGAACTTGCCGAGCTGACCGCCCAGGAATTGAGCTTTGGCGGATTCACCACGTACATCGCCGAAAGCGGTGCTCAAGCGTTTGAACTGCTCAAGCGCCACCCGATTTCTCTGGTCTTGCTGGACCTGATGCTGCCCGGCGAGGATGGCCTGGAACTGTGCAAACAATTGCGCGGCATCGACGATCCTCCAGCCATCATCATGGTGACAGCCCGTAATGAACTGGCCGACAAGGTGGCGGGTCTGGAGCTGGGCGCGGATGATTACGTGGTCAAACCCTTTGAATCCAGAGAACTATTGGCACGCTGCAAGGCGGTGATTCGGCGCCATGCAGCTCCACAGGCCCAGGCAGAAACCGCCATCGCGGATGCTCCGCCCTCGCGCTATCACTTTCTGGGCTGGCAGCTGGACCTGAATGCACGCCAGTTGTATTCGCCCCAAGGCGTCACCATCTCCCTGCCCAATTCAGACTTCCATGTGCTGCTGTCCTTGCTGGAAGCCCCCAATAAAGTACTGTCACGCGCCCTGCTGCTGCGCCGCGCCTTTGGCCGCAATCTGAACTACGAAGACAGGGCTATTGATGTGTGCATCAGCCGTATCCGCCATTACATAGAAAAGGATCGTTCCAAGCCGGAGATCGTGCGCACCGTCCGCAACGAGGGCTACATCCTGTACATAGACCCGCAATCCCTGCACGCTGAATAAAGCATGGCTGTTTCACCCTCAAGCACGTGGCCGGAGAAACTGCGCCGTACCTTCTGTTTTTTCTATCCCGAACGATTACGCAGCAAGATCACTCTGGTCGTTGTCGTGGGGCTGCTGGTGGCCCAGATTCTGACCGGCACCATGTGGTCGCAAATGCGCCGGCAGGTCTTGATAGAAACCCCGGCCCGTATTGCTGCCGTGCGTTTTTCAGACTGGTATCTATATGCCGAGTCCCAGCTGGCCCATGGCGCGGACATTGACCCCAGCCTTCTGTCAGGCGTATCCGCCACACGCGTCAGCGCAGATCTGCCACTGGATTACCAGTCCAATATGGGGGAAGACTTTGGGCTGTTCTTTGAAAAAGTCATTCAAGAGCGCACCGGAGCCTGCAAGAATTTTCATCTGCTGTCGGTGAACAAGGCCAGACCTACGGACAAGGAGGCGGGCATTCCTTTGCTGGACGCCTTTTCGCGCGAACTGAATCTGGTGGATGTGTCTTTCTCCGCCGTATTCAAGCTGTCCAATGGCCAGCACTGGCGACTGCATGTGGTGGAAAACCAGGGCTGGAGTTCCATCGGCAATCTGCAATTCACCTACGACTATTTCCTGCGCATCTATTTCTTCCGCCTGATTCTGGTGGTCATCGCCCTGACCCTGTGCCTGAACTTCATTTTTCGGCCACTGAAAAAGCTGGAAAAAAGCGTGCTGGAAATGGATGTGAACCGTAATCAGGAAAAGATACAGCTGGGTGGCTCCAAAGAGTTCAAGCGGCTGGGCGTGGCCTTTAACAATATGGTGGAGCGCGTACAAAAACATATTGAAGAACGCGCCTATTTCTTCTCGGCCGTATCCCATGATTTGCGCACACCCATCACACGCCTGAAGCTGCGCGTACAGAAAGTGCAGGACGAGGCCTTGCGCCTGAGCCTGAAGCGGGATGTGGAACAGCTCAATGAACTGGTCAACTCCACGCTGGAACTGATGAGCTTTCAGACCTCTGACGAAGCCTTTGCCGAAGTCGATCTTGCCGCCCTGCTGACGGCAGTCAGCGTGAACCGTCAGGACCTGGGAGAAAGCATCGCGCTGGCAGAACTGGAGCCAGCCATTTTGAACATACAGATTCAGCGCTTTCGCCGTTGCCTTGAAAACCTGATCTCCAATGGCTTGCGCTACGGGCAGCACGTATACATCTCCGCACAGAAAGCAGCGACGGAATACATCATTACCGTGGCCGACGAGGGCCCCGGCATTCCTCTGGACGAGCAAGCCAAGGTCCTGCGCCCTTACTACCGCCTGGAGACCTCCCGCAATCGCTCCACCGGGGGCTATGGTTTGGGCTTGAGTATTTGCGATGAAGCCCTGCGCGCCCATGGTGGACGGCTGGAGTTTGGACACCAGGAACAGCGCTTTTGTGTACGCATCCATTTGCCCTTGCAGCCAGCAGGATAAAGACATTACAAAGTGCCGGGTTAAATCTGCGCCGCAAGTGGCTCTGCCACCTCTTCAAGCCTGATTCTTGGTACTTTCCCAAACTATTTTGCATTTATTTCTAGAAAAATGCTTTTTAGGCTTGTCATTCAGATAAATAGTCTGCTATAGTTTCACTTCTTTAGCGGCTGTAGCTCAGTTGGATAGAGTACTTGGCTACGAACCAAGGGGTCGTGAGTTCGAATCTTGCCAGCCGCGCCATATTCAAGTTGATTTCTTTACCGAGATCAGCGACCAGAGTTAGAACTCGTGGGGTCAAACCCAATGGATGAGACTCTGAAAAGATCAGCCCTGATGACATCGTCATCAGGGCTTTTTCTTTGCCTGCTGCTTTTACCCTGCATACCGCCGCTTACCTGCAAACAGATCAAAACTCCACGACTGCAGACCGGGCACAATGTCTGTTGCACTTTCCTGCCCCTGCGGCCTCAACCGTAAAGGGACAAGCGGTGTAAAGTAGCGACTTCCGCCCAGACAGAGCCTGCCTGCTCTTGTTAGACCACAGCGTCTGCGCGGACCTCTTCTTAATCGACAGGATTGACCATGTTTGAGCGCACAAAACTTCTTTTGCCTTTAGCGGCCCTCCTTCTGGCCAGCGCCAATAGCTACGCCCAGGATAGCGGCCCTGCCATTCAGCTGGCGCAAATGGGCGGAGCCATGCACGCTGCCGCCGAAGTTTGCGGTGACTACAGCCAGACCCAGCTTGATGAGATGAAAAAACAGCAGAAGTCTTCCATTCAAAGCATGGGCCTGAACGACGAGGACTTTGATAAAGCCTTTGAGCAAGGCCTGGACCGTGGCCGTCAGGATCTGCAAAAAGCCACTGCCGAGCAGCGCAAGCAGATGTGCGAGCAATTGCGCTCCGGCCCCAAGTTCTAAATTCGCTCTACTCAACAAGAAAGCGCTCTGGCCCGCAAGGAACCAGAGCGCTTTTTACTGCCAGCGCGAAGACGGACTCGTCTTACAGCGCTTTGACCATATCTTCGATGGTCTTTTTGGCATCGCCAAACACCATCATGGTCTTGTCCATATAGAACAGCTCGTTATCCAGACCAGCATAACCAGCAGCCATGGAGCGCTTGTTCACGATCACGGTTCGGGCTTTGTAGGCTTCCAGAATCGGCATGCCCGCAATCGGCGAAGCCGGATCGTTCTTGGCGGCCGGGTTGACCACGTCGTTGGCCCCCAACACCAGCACCACATCGGTCTGAGCAAACTCGCTATTGATGTCGTCCATTTCAAAGACCTGCTCGTAAGGCATTTCGGCCTCGGCCAGCAAGACGTTCATATGGCCAGGCATACGACCGGCGACCGGGTGAATGGCGTAGCGCACATTCACACCCTGGCTGGTCAGCTTGTCCGACAGCTCTTTCAAGGCGTGTTGAGCACGGGCCACGGCCAAACCATAACCAGGCACAATCACCACGGACTCGGCATTGCTCATCATGAACGCGGCATCTTCAGCACTGCCGGATTTCACCGAACGATTGCCCTGATCTGCACCACCCGCAGCCGCTTCCGGATTGGCACCAAAACCGCCCAGAATCACGTTGAAGAAGGCGCGGTTCATGGCCTTGCACATGATGTAAGACAGAATCGCACCGGAGGAACCCACCAGCGAACCGGCAATGATCAGCATGGAGTTGTTCAGGGAAAAACCAATCCCTGCTGCCGCCCAACCCGAATAGCTGTTCAGCATGGACACCACCACGGGCATGTCTGCCCCGCCAATCGGGATGATCAGCATCACGCCCAGCAGGAAGGACAAGGCCAGCAGCACGCCAAAGGCCCACCATGCTTGCGTCATCACAAAAACCACGCCGCAAGCCAGGGCCAACAGCCCCAGCAGCAGGTTCAGCATGTGCTGACCTTTGAAGGTAACGGGTGCGCCCTGGAACAGTCGGAACTTGTACTTGCCCGACAGCTTGCCAAACGCAATGACCGAACCGGAGAAGGTAATGGCACCGACCAGCGCGCCCAAAGCCAGCTCCACACGGTTACCCATGGGCAGAGCCACCTCGGCCGAACCAATCCCGAAGGCCACCGGCTCCAGCACCACGGCAATCGCAATGGCTACCGCAGCCAGACCAATCATGCTGTGCATGAAGGCCACCAGTTCCGGCATCTTGGTCATCTCGACACGGCGTGCCATGACGGTGCCCAGCACGCCACCAATCACCAGACCAATCAGAACCCGCAGCAGGCCAGAGAGCTCTTTGCCTTCAGGAGCGAGGCTATAAATCAGCACGGCTGTGGTCGCAATGGCCAAGGCCATCCCCACCATGCCGAACAGATTGCCACGACGCGAACTGGCTGGATGCGACAAGCCTTTCAGGGCCTGAATGAAACACACCGAGGCCAGCAAATAGCACAAGGTAACGGTATTCATGGAAATCATGACTGCCCTTCCTTGGGCGTATTTTTAGCGCCCTTCTTTTTGAACATTTCCAACATGCGGCGGGTTACCAGGAAACCACCAAACACGTTTACCGAAGCCAGCGCGGTGGCAATAATGCCCATCGCCTGCGCCCAAGGGCTTTCGGTCAGGGCCGCTGCCAGCATCCCACCCACAATAATGATGGCCGAAATCGCGTTGGTCACCGCCATCAAGGGCGTGTGCAAAGCGGGCGTTACTGTCCAGACCACGTGGTAACCCACGTAAATGGCCAGCACAAAGATGATCAGGTTAATGACCAGGGGAGAAATAATATCCATGGCGTCAGGCTCCCTGCTGTGGAAAGAGTCGTTTGCCACCCTGTACAACACGGCTGGCATTCACAATGTCGTCGTCCGCAGGGATATGCAGCTCGTCAGACTGATCCTTGAGCATCAAGCCCAGGAACTGTTGAATATTGCGTGCATACAAGGCAGACGCATCCGCAGCCACACGGGCCGGGAAGTTGGTCTCGCCCACCAGGGTCACGCCATATTTCTCCACAATCTGGTCGGCTTCGGTCAAGGCGCAGTTGCCGCCACGGGCCGCAGCCAGATCAACAATGACCGAACCTGCCCGCATGGACTGCACCACTTCCTCGGCAATCAGACGCGGGGCGGGCCGCCCCGGAATCAAGGCCGTAGTAATGATGACGTCGGCCTGGGCGCAACGCGCCGCCACCACCGCCGCCTGCCGTTGCAACCAGGAAGCGGGCATGGGACGGGCATAACCGCCTACCCCTTGTGCCGCTTCGCGCTCTTCGTCGGTCTCGTAGGGCACATCAATAAACTTGCCGCCCAGGGACTCGATCTGCTCACGCGCGGCAGGACGCACATCAGAGGCTTCTACCACCGCCCCCAGACGACGTGCCGTGGCAATCGCCTGCAAACCGGCCACACCCGCGCCCAGCACCACGACACGGGCCGCTTTGACGGTACCCGCCGCGGTCATCATCATGGGAAAGAACCGGGGATATAAGGTGGCTGCTTTCAGCACAGCGGCATAACCCGCGATATTGGCCTGCGAGGACAGAACGTCCATGCTTTGCGCCCGCGTGGTACGCGGGATCAGCTCCAGGGCGAACGCCTGGCAGCCCGAAGAAGCCAGCCTGTCCAGACCCTGACTCTCGTAAGGGTCCAGCATACCGACGACCACATGCTCGGCACGCAAACGTGCCGAATCGACATCAGCCGGGCCCACTACCAGCAGCACGGTGGCTTGATAGGGATCTCCTATCGTTGCCCCTGCTGCCTCGTAATCGGCATCCGAGCTGGCAATCCCCTGTCCGGCACCCGCCTCGATAATCACATCATGGCCCGCCTTGCGGTAAGCCTTGATGGTATCGGGCGTGGCCGCTACCCTCTTTTCCCCGGTCCCCCGGGGGCTTAGTACACCCAGTCGCATCTTCAATCTCCAGTTAATTAACTAACTTCTACGATCTCTGACGACGTGCAGTACCCGGATGGGTGAGTCTGTCACCACGTGGACACGACCCAACAACCTCTCCGGCCCGGTGTGTGTTTGCCCTCAACACCGGAACACCATCTATAAATTCGGATGTGCAAAAAACAGGCCAGGTGAAGACCGGCCTGAACAGGATAGAAACCTACCCTTTAGTGTCCCTCTCCCACTCCTGCCCCTTGCAGGAAACTGTCATTCTTTTTGAACTCACTATAAGGGCCTTTATTTGACACAAGAAACCCCGACCCGCACTAGACCGCTTTAGACGAAAAAGCAAGACACATTACTACCACCTGATTATCGCAATATGATGCCTGTTCGACGGGATTTTTTTTGCTTGCCCACTGGGTAACACTGAGTAGATCAGCCTTTGCTACGGACTTAGACGCCTGATAATTAAAACTACAAGCATTGGCCTGCTGCTAAGATAGCAACTTCCTATAAAACTTGTCACTAACTTGTAATTAATGTTCGTGTTCACGCCCCGGTGATGTTTGCGTCGCTACTGGCCGCTGAACCACTTCTTTTCAAAGCCTAGGCAACCGCCCCCTTGATACGCGGTTTACCTGCACTACTCAGTCCCAGGCTGATCTATCCCCATGGCAGACATCCACATCGATCACGTAGTGAAACGCTACGGCAGCAATACCATCATCAATGAACTGAGCCTGCAAATCCGGCATGGCGAGTTCTTCACTTTATTAGGGCCCAGCGGCTGCGGCAAAACAACCTTGCTGCGCATGATTGCCGGTTTCATCATCCCCGATGAAGGCCGCCTGTTTCTGGACAAGGAAGACATTACCTACCTGCCCGCGCACAAGCGCGAGACCGGCATGGTGTTCCAGGACTATGCACTGTTCCCCGATAAAACCGTGTTTGACAATGTGGCTTACGGCTTGCGGGTACGCAAAGTCAGCAGCAGCGAGATCAAGAAAAAAGTCGCCTACATTCTGGAGCGTGTGGAACTGGGTGGCATGGGCGAGCGTTACCCGGCTGAGCTGTCCGGAGGCCAACGCCAGCGTGTAGCCCTGGCCCGCGCCCTGGTGATCGAACCCCGTGTTCTGCTGATGGATGAACCTTTGTCCAACCTGGATGCCAAGCTGCGTATTCAAATGCGCCAGGTCATCCGCGAATTGCAGCAGGAATCCAATATCACGGCTATTTTCGTGACGCATGATCAGGAAGAAGCCCTGTCCATGTCGGACCGTATTGCCTTGCTGCGTCAGGGCCGTATCGACCAGCTCGATACCCCCGAAGCCATGTACTCCACACCACGCACTGCCTATGCTGCCGACTTTATTGGTGCGGCCAACCTGATCGACACCCTGGGCGTGCATGTGGAAGCTGATCACACCACCGTCAGCATTGCCGGTGGACACATCATGGTGAACAACCCGCCGCCTGCCGGCCAGGTAATGCTGGCAGTACGCCCTGAAAACATCACTTTGCATACCGAAGCCCAGGCTAGCAGCATTCCGGCCCAGGTTGTGGCTCGCCAATATCTGGGAACCAAAACGGCCTACAGCCTGAAACTGAGCGATGGTAAGCAAATTATTGCCGACGTTGCCGCTGCCCAGGACCCGCATCTGTCTGCAGGTGCTTCGGTGAACCTGAGCTTTAGCCCTGAATGTCGTCTGGTCGAGGCGTAAGACCCATGGCTATTGCTGCAAGACCCCTGGCCCTTCGTTCTCCCTGGTTCCTGCCCGCCCTGGTCTGTCTGGTGGTGCTGGTGTTCTGGGTTGTATGGCCACTCGCCTCCCTGTTCTATCAAAGCGTGATCGACCCGGCAACGGGCATGCCCAGCCTGCACGGCTTTGAAACCTTCTTTAGCGACCCTCGCTATGTTGAGGCCTTCTTCAACACCATCAAGCTGGGGCTGATCTCCACGATAGGGACGCTGCTGCTGGGTGCGCCGCTGGCCTATGTGGTGGCTCGCTACGACTTCCCCGGCAAGGCCATTGTGGCCATCCTGCCCCTGACCACCATTGTGCTGCCGGACATCATCGTCTCGCAGGCCTGGCTGATGCTGCTGGGCAATAACGGAGTGGTGCGTCTGGCCCTGGAAAGCATTGGTATTGACCTGCCCAGTTTCTACGGCTGGTTTGGCATGTCCTATGTGCTGATCCTGAACGATTACACCTATGTGTATATCGGCATGCTGGCTGCGCTCAAGGCCATTGACGGCACGCTGGAAGAAGCCGCCGTGAACCTGGGTGCCAGCAATTTCAAGCGCGCGCTCAGCGTCACCTTCCCGGTGCTGATGCCTGCCTTGCTGGTCAACGCCATGATTGTGTTCACACTGGCCGTGGACAACTTCTCCATCCCCATGATTCTGGGCGGTCAGGTCGATGTGCTGTCCTCGCTGACCTACACCACCTTTCTGTCCGAGATGAGCGGTAACCCCACCATGCAAGGTGTGCTGGCCGTGGTGTCCGTCATTCTGGTCGGTGCGGTGTTGTTCATCCAGAAGCGGGTACTGGAGCGCAAGACCTTCCAGATGCAGCAAGGCCGCGCCCCGCGTCCGGTTCGTGCTCAAGGGCTGGCCGGCATCTTGCTGACCGTTGGTGCGGTGCTGTTTGTGACCTTCTCGCTGATTCCGGCCTTTATCGTGCTGATTGGTGCCTTCACCAAAGCCAGCGGCCCGGTCATGCAATACGGAACCTTCACGCTGGACAATATGGAGCGTGCCCTGCGCTACGCTCCCGAGCCCATCCTGAACTCACTGATGCTGGCCAGTGTCGCCACTATTGCAGGCACCTGCTTTGCCACGATCTGCAGTTACCTGATCGTGAAAAAGCGCCTGTTCGTGGTCACCGCGCTGGACTATATGGTGATGCTGCCTTTGGCCATTTCCGGCACCGTGCTGGGTATTGCCCTGATCCAGACCTACAACAGCGGCGTGCTGGTGCTGACCGGCACCTGGGTCATCATGGCCGGTGCGTACTTTGTGCGTAAAGTGCCCTTCTCCATTCGCTCGGCCTCGGCCTCGCTCTACAACATTCCCGACTCTATCGAAGAGGCCTCCATCAACCTGGGTGTCAGCCCCTTCCAGAGTTTCTTCAAAGTGGTTCTGCCCTTGATGAAGCCCGCCATTCTGGGTGCGGCCATCCTGATGTGGGTCACTTCGCTGGCTGAAATTTCCGCCACTATCGTGCTGTATTACGGTGGTATGGAGACCATGCCCATCCAGATGTTCCGTCAGATCGACGCCGGCTTCCTGGCCCGCGCTTCGGCCTATGGGGTGATCTTGATGGTCGTGATTCTGGTGCCGATTTATCTGGCTATCCGTTTTCTCAAGCTGGATCTGTTTTCCAGCCGCTAATCTAAAAAGGCTCACTATGCTGACTACACGTTTTCTGAAAACTGGTCTGGCACTCTCCCTCAGTGTCGGCGCCCTGTCCCTGTCCGGTGCCGCCCTGGCCGCCAATGCCGTGATGTACACGCCCAATAATGTGCAAACCATTGATACGGCGCTGGAAATTGCTCGCAAGACCGCGTCTGACCTGTCCATTCAACAAGTGACCTCCGGCGCTGGTGCCTTGATGAAGCGTATCGAAGCCGAAGCACAGAACCCGCTGGGTGACGTGGTATGGGGCACTGGCTACGGCACCATGGCCGCTTTCCAGCAGAACTTCGAAGCCTACGAATCGCCCGAGAACAAGGCCATTCCTGAAGCTTTTCATGGCAAGGACAGCCTGTGGACCAGCTCCAACGCCCACGTCATGGTCATCATGGCCAACGAACGTCAACTGAAAGGCCAGGCCGCTCCCAAAACCTGGTCCGATCTGTTCGATCCTCAGTGGAAAGGCAAGGTCATTATTGGTGACCCAGCATCATCGGGCAGCGCCTACGACCAGGTCTATGGCATCTACCAACTGTACGGTGCAGAAGGCCTGCAAAAGCTGGCGGCCAATGTGATCGTGTCCAAGAGCTCGGGCCAGGTCTACAAAAGCGTGGCTAACGGCGAGTACCCCTTGGGCGTGACCATGGAATACGCGGCCTACGCCTACGTGGCCGGTGGTCAGAAAGGCATTGAGCTGATCTACCCTGAAGACGGTACCTTCATTGCTCCTGAAGGCGTGGCCGTGATCAAGAACCCCAAGAACGGCCAGGAAGCGGCTCGCAAACTGGTCGACGTTCTGCTCTCCAAAGAAGTACAGGAAGCTGAACTGGTGGAGAACTTCCGCCGTCCTACTCGCAGCGACATCAATGTGGCCGAGCTGACCAAGTTGCCTAACCTGGATCAGATCAAAGTGGCCAACGTCGATCCTTTGAAGGCTGCTGCCGAGTACGAAACGGTCATCGAAGCCTGGAAACAGGCTTTGGCTGCAGCTGGCAAATAAGCCGGAGAAATTCAGAGCGCAATAGCAATGCGTGGTGGGCCTGCCCCACCCGCCTGCTGGTCCGCACTGAATGGACAAACCCCTTGATGCTGGATTCTCATCCGGCTCTCAAGGGGTTTTTTATTGCCTGGAATACGTGAGCAGAAACGGCTGCTGGGTGACGTATCCCCAGCACTTTCAGACCGGCTCCGAAACTGCGTTGCGCTTGGCAAGCAACAAGCCTGGAGAAAGACAGAGCTGCCTTATTTATCCACTGGATAAATCTGATCTTCACGCAGGCGTGGGCGATCGGCTTCCACTTCGGTCAAAGGCTCCACACGCTGCATGGTTGCCAGTGAACGCTGGGCCAGACGCTGGTACATACGTGTGCCGAAAAACTTGCCATCAATGGCTTTCTGATCCAGTTCTTTGACCACCGTCGCGGGAGACCCGGCCACCAGACTGCGTGGCGGCACTTGCATCCCTTTCTTCACAAAGGCCATGGCGCCAATAATGCTGTCTGCACCAATATCCGCCGCGTCCATGACGACCGCATTCATGCCCACCAGCACATTGCGGCCAATGACGCAGCCGTGCAGCACGGCACCGTGCCCGACGTGGCCATCCTCATGCACCACCGTGTCCTGATAAGGCGTGCCATGAATAACACAGGTGTCCTGAATATTGGAGCCGGCCTTCATGATGATGCGCCCGAAGTCCCCGCGCAAACTGGCCAAAGGACCGATATACACGCCCTCGCCAATAATGACGTCACCAATCAGTACAGCGGTAGGATGAACATAGGCCGTGGGGTGAACCACAGGCACCAGCCCATCAATAGAATAAATATTTTGCATACCTGCCTCGTACAAAAAGCCTGCACCCACAGCCGGCCCAAGGTCCGGCCAAAAATACGATCATAGCTGCTGCAGACCGATATAATGCGCCGTACTCTTTCTTTTTGCATCCTATGAGCATGTTGTATTACTGGCTGGCCTTTTCCCTGGGCATGGTGTTTTACGCCGCCTACTTGTCGCAGTCCTTTTTGCTGTCGCAAGGCATTATCTATATGAAGGAAAAAGATCAATCGCCGCCCCTGCTCTGGCTGTTCAGCCGCCTGATCGGCTTTATTCTGCGCACCATTCCCAGCTTGCTGATGCGCCCTATCCCCCTGATTTTGTGGGTCGTGGGCCTGGGGTTGACGGTGCAATACAGTTTCGCGCTTTAAGCCAGACGAGCCGCACTTTTCTCGTTCACTGCACGGACCATCCGGGTCAGGATTGAGGGCTTCCTGCCCCCCACGTCTGCGACTCTCAGTCAAGCCTTCTGCGCCTGTCAGTCAATTCAGCACTGCCCTCCCCTCCTAAACTGACACAAAACAGGATGGCCGGGCTCTGTAAGCAGCACGGCCTGGCGATCAAGATCGCGGATACCGCGACAAGGAGGATGTATGCAGACAAGGAAAATCGTCCGGGCAGCCGCCGTACAGGCCGCCTCTCCCAACTACGACCTGGCAGCAGGTGTTGATAAAACCATTGAACTGGCTCGACAAGCGCGTGATGAAGGCTGCGACCTGATCGTATTTGGTGAAACCTGGTTGCCAGGCTATCCCTTCCACGTCTGGCTAGGTGCGCCGGCCTGGTCACTGAAATACAGTGCTCGTTACTATGCCAACTCACTCTCGCTAGACAGTGCAGAGTTTCAGCGCATTGCCCAGGCTGCGCGAACCTTGGGCATTTTCATCGCATTGGGCTATAGCGAACGCAGCGGTGGCAGCCTGTATCTGGGCCAATGCCTGATCAATGACAAAGGCGAGATGCTATGGTCACGTCGCAAACTCAAACCCACGCATGTAGAGCGCACCGTATTTGGTGAAGGTTATGCCCGTGATCTGATTGTGTCCGACACAGAACTGGGACGCGTCGGCGCTCTATGCTGCTGGGAGCATTTGTCGCCCTTGAGCAAGTACGCGCTGTACTCCCAGCATGAAGCCATTCACATTGCTGCCTGGCCGTCGTTTTCGCTCTACAGCGAACAGGCCCACGCCCTCAGTGCCAAGGTGAACATGGCCGCCTCGCAAATCTATTCGGTGGAAGGCCAGTGCTTTACCATCGCCGCCAGCAGTGTGGTCACCCAAGAGACGCTAGACATGCTGGAAGTGGGTGAGCACAACGCCTCCCTGCTGAAAGTAGGCGGTGGCAGTTCCATGATTTTTGCACCAGACGGACGTACACTGGCTCCCTACCTGCCTCACGATGCCGAGGGCTTGATCATTGCCGATCTGGATATGGAGGAGATTGCCTTCGCCAAGGCGATCAATGACCCCGTGGGCCACTATTCCAAACCTGAAGCCACCCGTCTGGTGCTGGACTTGGGGCACCGAGAACCCATGACTCGGGTGCACTCCAAAAGCGTGACCAAGGCAGAGGCTCCCGAGCCAGGTGTGCAAAGTACGGCTACCTCAGTCGCTATCAGCCATCCACAGGACTCGGACACACTGCTAGTGCAAGAGCCGTCCTGATCCCAAGAGATGACAAGGCCCGGACAGCTTGCCCGGGCCGTGATTCCTTCTGCTCCCCGGTCCTGCATCCGCGTCGTCCTGGTCGGAAATTATCGCCCCCCGCCACTCTTTCTGGTCTGGCTCAAACCAAAGATCTTGCCTGATACTTAGTCAGTCCAGTTGATCGCAGTCCCTGCCGTCAGCCTTTGGACCCACGACGGAGAGATCATCAATGGAGCAATGGTCCACCACGGCAATTCCCGCTACCCGGCGCGCCCCCTATTGGATGGAGGCCGTCAACAAAGCTTATGTGCAGCTGGAATGCGCCGTCCCCTCCCGTTCCGCTACCCCTTTCTTCGGGGCCATTACGCGACATGAACTGGCAGAGGTCAGCCTATCTCGTATCTCCTCGACCACCCAGACCGTGCTGCGCACGCCACTGCAAATTTCCAGAGCGTCCGAGGATATTTTTCTGCTCAGTATTCAAGTGGCAGGAGCGGGACAACTAGTTCAGGATGAAAAGATCGCCAAGCTGAAACCCGGCGATCTGGCCCTGTACGACTCCACCCGCCCCTATCAACTCCTGTTTGACCAGGACTTTGAGCAGTATGTCCTGTCTTTGCCCGGCTCCATCCTGCGCAAGCGTTTGCGCAATGCCGAAGATATGACAGCCTGCAAAATAACCAGCGCCCAATCCGGCACGGCACGCCTGCTCGCCTATATGGTGAGCGAGCTGATGGCCTGCCCACCAACCGGCGGGCCTATTGTGGATCTATCACTTGCCGACAGCCTGGTCGGTATTCTGGTGGCAGCGCTGGCCGAGAATCTGGGCAGCCCGTCCTTAAAGGACGATACGGGAACCGTACGGCGCGACCGGATCAAAGCCTATGTATTGGAGAATCTGCGCGACCCCGAGCTGAATATAGGCAAGATTGCCAATCGCCTGGGCCTGACAGCCAGCACTGTGCATCGCGCCTGGGAAGGCGAGGCCGATTCACTGACAAACTGGATTTGGTCCATGCGCCTGCAAGGCGCTGAACAGGATTTGCGCCGTCTAGCCCATCACCACAAGACCATCACTGAAATTGCGTATCACTGGGGCTTCAGCAGCTCTGCCCATTTCAGCCGGGCATTTCGGCAGCGCTTTGGTGTGCCGCCTAAAGAGGCCCGCGAAAGTATGCGGGCCCAGGTCCAAACAAACACGATGCCTATCTGATCCGGCGGTCCGGCGATCCGGCGGTCCGGCGATCAGGCAATCGCCTTGCCGTCATTCAGAGCCAGCAGACCCTTGATCAGACGGTACAGAATCCACACGCTGACAATCACGATGGTCACGAAACCGACCAGAATCGCCATCAACAAGAAAGACAGCGCCACACCAAGCAATCCCCACCAGAACGTACGGATTTGCCAATCAAAGTGCGACTCCAGATAGGTGCCGCGCACTTCATCGCGCTTGATGTAGTTGATGATGATGGCGACCAGGGCGGTGATGCCGCCAAACATGGACAAGATGTACAGCGCGTAATTGATCAGAGTCAGATTACGCAGACTGACCAACTGGTTTGTACCGTCGCCTTGTGGGACCGGGTTCCTTTCCTCATTCATCCGTAACTCCTTGGAAAAATAAACGGTAGCGTTACCTATCCCGTAACGCTACCGAAGAAAACCTGTTCAGGTCAGTGACTGCCTGGAGATCAACGCAGTCCAATAAATGGCATGGCGGAACCGGGAACCAGACTTTCTGGCAACTTACCGTCCCATTTTTCCACCGCATTCAAATTGACCAGATTGGTATTCTGGGCCAATGCCTGGGCCCTGGCAGAAATGGCCTTGGCTTCGGCGTCACCACGCAGGCGAATACCGTCAGCTTCGGCCATGTAGCGTTCGCGCTGAGCGCGGGCTTCTGCTTCAGCCTGAACCACTTTGATTTCAGCCTGAATGGAAGCAGTTTCTTTTTGCTGGCGGGTGGTTTCAATTTGAACCTGAGCCAACATGCGGTTTTCAATCGATTGCTCGTAGGCTTTGGAGAACGACACTTCCTCAACCTGCACACCCATCATTTGCAATGGAGCGGACTCCAGGGTCACGCGCATGGCTTCGTTGATGTCAGCACCCAGCTTCTCGCGATTCTGAATCGACTGAGCAGCAGTGTACTTACCAAACACGTTCTTGATCACATCCAAAGCCTTACGCTCGAGCAAGCGGGCTTCCAGGGCATCGAGTGAACCGTACTCGGAATACAGCTGAGCCACATCAGTTTCAGGCACGCGGTACGTTACCGAAGCCACCATGGAGGCGGACTGCTGGTCAAAACTGTACGCCTCAAGCTGCATGCGAACCGTGCGATCACGTACCGAAATGGTACGTACCGTGTCAAAGAACGGAACCTTGAAGTCCAGGCCAGGTTCGGCCACGCGAACCAGCTTACCGTTACGCAGCACCACGCCACGTTCACCCTGGTCTACCTGCAAGAACGAGCCCATGGAGGCCACGATCAGGATCAGGAAAATAACAACCGCCGCTCCCAGGAAACCCAGTCCCTTGGAGTAGTTGGCAGTGCCACCTTCTGGCTTTGTCTTAGCAGCCAATTTAGTAAATGGATTTTTATCAGTGCTCATCACGGCTTCCTTTATGTGGCTGACGCGTCTGGTCTTTTAATTGACGACGTTCCACCATCAGTTGCCGTATGCCTTTGGCAATCAGGTAGGCCAGCACAGCGGCCCCCAACAAAATCAAGATGATACGCATGACGCTTCAGTCTTCCCACTAGATTTCAGTCAGAGCGCAATTATCCCCGATTCCTTCTGTCACGCTCAGAAAAGAAGCGTCAAAATATGACAAATGGACAGTATTGCTGGTAACAAATCTTGAACAGACGCCATTGCGACGCCCGAGAAAATGGAAAAAAGCAGATTAGTTGCTTATTCGAGAGAAGCCAGGGCAGCGTCCAATTCAGCCAGATGAGCCTGTACCGGCGGTACATCGCTACGGGTTGCAACCAGGCGCAGAATATGGTTTTTACTGATCTGGAAGGTACGCATCAACTGCTCCAGTTCAGCCGTGGAGTATTGGCGTGCGTTATCGCGCAAGGCCGCTTCCAGCGCATCCAGCTGCTCGTAAACCGAGTCCAGATCTTCGCGCTCCTGGATATAGAGACGGGTCAGCCAGATATGGCGTCCCACGCTATCCCATTGCTCCAGTCCGGCAAAGCCATACTTTTGCGTCAGACTGTTCAATTGACGGTAAATATCCGAACCGCGCTCGACCTGATCCACCTCCAGCATGGGTGGGAAACCGTCTGGCAGACCGCCATCCCAAACCGGCTCGCTACGCTCCACGGTTTGCAGCATCGGCAAGATTTCACCCAGGCTTTGCACATAACGAGTCACGACCTGGTCATCCAATGCCAGCTCAGTTGACGATGCCAAAAAAGGCAGGCCCATCAAGGCCATGCTACAGATACAGAGGACTCGTTTAATCATCGCTCGCCCTAAAAAACAAGACCACCCGTCTTGAACGACGTAAAACACATTGGTCGATTGTAAGCACGGGAATGACTGCTTTTCTTTGCCTGTGCCAAAAACGACACAGCCTTTTCAATCCTCAACAGTCTTGGACTGAAAAGCCTTGCGCTTTAACGATCCATGCTGTTTGAAACGCTGCTGCCAAGGACACTCTACCGTTTCACTTCGCCTGAGTGGGCAAAATAAAAAAGTAACAATTATTTTTTGTTCTTGTATTTGGAAAAGCGTGATGCCCGTCTTGTTGTCGCCATTACTGCCTGAACCAGGACCGGGTTTGCACAAAGCCGAGCTTGAGCGTGGGTCCGAACATTGGCGACACTATGCGTCAGACAATAAAAAAAGCCCTTGAAAACAAGGGCTTAATTTAATTCCAGCTGGCGGAGACGGAGGGATTCGAACCCTCGATACGGGTATAAGCCGTATGCTCCCTTAGCAGGGGAGTACCTTCAACCTCTCGGCCACGTCTCCAGCTCTAGGAAAGAAGTAACTATAGCATTTTTAAAAAACCAATGCAAATAGCTAAAGGGATTATTTTTCCTGATCCAGCTCGAACGTCTTGTGCAGAGCACGCACCGCCAATTCCATGTACTTGTCGGCAATAATCACCGAGGTCTTGATCTCGCTGGTGCTGATCATCTGGATGTTGATGCCCTCTTCGGACAAGGCGCGGAACATGGAGCTGGCAATACCAGCGTGGTTACGCATGCCGATACCAACGATGGACACTTTGCACACGGCTTCGTCAAACACGATTTCGCCAGCGCCCACAGCCGGGCCGACCTGGTTCATCAGCAGTTCCTTGGTACGCAGCGCGTCGTTGCGGCTGACGGTAAAGGAAAAGTCTGTGGTGCCCTGAACCGACAGGTTCTGCAAAATCATGTCGACTTCGATGTTGGCCGCTGCGATGGGGCCCAGAATGGAATAGGCCACGCCGGGGGTGTCGGGAACGGCACGCAGGGTGAACTTGGCTTCATCACGGCTGAAGGCGATGCCAGAGACAACGGCAGCTTCCATTTTTTGGTCTTCCTCGAAAGTAATCAGCGTACCCGAAGACATTTCTTCTTCGAGCGAAATCATGGGGTCGGTCATGGAGGACAAGACGCGCACAGGCACCTTGTACTTGCCAGCAAATTCCACAGACCGGATTTGAAGAACTTTGGAGCCCAAAGAGGCCATTTCCAACATTTCTTCAAAGGACAGCACTTTCATGCGACGTGCTTCGGGCACGACGCGCGGGTCGGTGGTGTAGACACCATCCACATCGGTAAAGATCAGGCATTCGCTGGCCTTCATGGCAGCGGCAACAGCCACCGCGGAAGTATCCGAGCCACCACGACCCAGGGTCGTGATATTGCCTTCATCATCCACCCCCTGGAAGCCGGTCACAACGACCACACGGCCTGCGTCCAGATCCTGGCGAATGCGGGTGTCATCAATAGAACTAATGCGGGCACGAGTGTAGGCATTGTCGGTCTTGACGGGAACTTGCCAACCGGCGTAGCTGCGGGCGGGAACGCCCTGGGCAGCCAAGGCCATGGCCAACAAAGCGCTACTGGCTTGTTCGCCCGTAGCGGCCAGCATATCCAGCTCGCGCGGATCAGGCTGAATACTCAGTTCTTTGGCCAGGCCTAGCAAACGGTTGGTTTCACCGGACATGGCCGAAGGAACCACCACAACTTGGTGCCCGGCGGCATGCCATTTGGCAACCCGACGCGCCACATTCTGGATGCGCTCGATCGAGCCCATCGACGTGCCGCCATATTTATGTACGATCAGGGACATCTTTTACTCTGCATCAAAGGGCTAAGGTCTGGGATAGACACAAAACCCAACTATTCTAACGACTTTCTGTGCCCCAAGCGCAGGCTCTACCACATACACACGCAAAAAACACATACTTTGTCGACTCAACACCATAGCCCACGCTCCTGCCACAGGCCACCCCAAACTACTTACTTGCTTGATCGGCCACCCGGCCTGCTTGCTGGTCGCCTGGACCGGCAGATTCGATCTGCACCCGGCCGCGCACACAGCGCACCAGGTTCTGTCCATGCTTCCACATCAAATTTCTGTCGTGCCCCCGGGCATGCAGCCCGCGCAGTTGCTTGAGCAGTTCTGCCAGACGCGCTTGCGTAGGCAAGCCAGCGCCCTGCTCCTGCAACCAATAACGGAGCACCAGGCTTTGCCGCGCTGGCTCCAGGCTACGCCAGGCCACCAAACTGAAACTACGTCCTGCTTCATCAGGTTCCAGTGTCAACCAGTCCTGGCTGGCCACACTATCCAATACTTCCTGTGTTTCGCGGCTTAGCTGGGCTTGACGCTGCAAACGGCTTTGCCAGCCCGGCCAGCGCGCGTCGAGCACAGGCGTGAGCAAATCGCGCACTGCGCCACGGGTGTAATCAGGATTGATATTGGTGGGATCTTGTACCGCATGCCAGCCTGTGGCTGCGGCAAACGCATCACTGGCTTGAAGAATAAGTGCCCTGGGCTGCTCCAGCCAGGGTCGCCAGTACTGCAATTGATCGCGCTGCATACGGGGTGCCATCGCCCCCAGACCGGTTGTACCCGTGCCTCGCAGCAAACGCATCAGAACCGTTTCGGCCTGATCGTCTTGATGATGGGCCAGCAGTACATGCTGCAAGCCAACAAAGCGCGCCAGTTCAGCCAGGCCCTGATAACGGGCATCACGCGCGGCAGATTCCATACCATCAGCGCTTAGACGGTGAGACTGCACCTGGACCCGCAAGCTGTGACAGGGTCGCTGCAAACGCGCAGCCAAGTCATGCACATGCGCTTGCCACTGATCGGCAATGGCTTGCAGGCCGTGATGAATATGGAAAAAATGAAGTGTGACTTTGCGGCGGCTGGCCCAAAGATGGGCATGTACCGCCAGCATTGCCGAGTCCGCACCACCACTTAAGGCGACAGCGACGCAATCGCCGCTTTTGAAACTTAGGTGATGGTTAAGCGCCTCCAGCAGCGGGGGTGAGGGGCTAAAGCCCCCCAGCTGACTGGAAGGCAATGGATCAGGCACGAACTTCCTGATAACGGCCGTAGGCCAGGAGACGTTCCATACGCTGCGCCAGCAGTTGTTCGGTGCTCAGGCCCGAGACCTGACGCAAGGCATCAGCCAGGGCACGGCCCAATTGGCGCGCCATCATGGTGGGATCGCGATGTGCGCCACCAATGGGCTCGTTGATCACGCGATCGACCAGGCCCAGTTCTTTCAGACGGGGAGCGGTAATGGCCAGGGCCTCAGCCGCTACGGGCGCCTTGTCCGCACTACGCCACAGAATCGATGCACAACCTTCGGGCGAGATCACGGCGTAGGTGGAGTATTGCAGCATGGAGACCACGTCACCCACGGCAATCGCCAACGCACCACCCGAACCGCCTTCACCAATAATGGTGGAGATGATAGGTACACGCAGTTTGGCCATGGCAAACAGGTTATGACCGATTGCCTCGGACTGGCCACGCTCTTCAGCGCCAATACCAGGGTAGGCGCCGGGAGTATCAATGAAGGTAAAGACAGGGATACCAAATTTTTCCGCCAACCTCATCAAGCGCAGGGCTTTACGATAGCCTTCGGGGCGCGGCATGCCAAAGTTGCGACGGGCGCGCTCTTTGGTATCACGACCTTTCTGGTGACCAATCACCATGCAAGGCGTACCGTTGAAACGGGCCAGACCACCCACAATTGCCAGGTCGTCCGCATACATACGATCGCCATGCAGTTCGTGAAAGTCCGAGAAGATCTGGTTTACATAGTCCAGGGTGTATGGACGTTGTGGATGGCGAGCAACCAGGGCCGTTTGCCAAGGCGTGAGCTTGGCGTAAATGTTCTTGGCCAGCGTCTGGCTTTTTTGCTGCAGACGGCTGAGTTCCTCTGAAATATCCACAGCGGAATCAGATTGCACATAGCGGAGCTCTTCGATTTTGCCTTCGAGCTCGGCCAAAGGCTGCTCAAATTCCAGGAATGTATTTCGCATGTCGGTTCTTAAGGTTTAGGCCTAATTTAATATCGTACCGCAACTGTGTTCAGACTGCGCCACAGATGCCAGGTAGCCACCGTGCACCACGGTGCCCACGCTTGAGCAACTTCACGCGCCTCGAACCGGGAGACCGGCTCGCCGCTGAAATAGTGCTGAGAGATTGCCTTGAGCAGGCCCGCATCATCCAAAGGGAGAACATCGGGTCTGTGCAAGTTGAAAATCAGAAACATATCTGCCGTCCAGCGGCCTACGCCACGAATGGCGCACAGGTCCGCAATCACGGCTTCGTCAGACAGGGACTGCCATGCCTGGGGGTCGATTTTACGAGCATCAAAGTGAGTCGCCAAATCAACAATATATTCGGCCTTGCGTTTGGGCAAACCCAAACCGTGCAGGGCCTCGTAACCCAGTTCCAAAATAAGTTCAGGCGAGAGCGCCTGGCCACAGCCGTCCAGCAGTTTGCGCCACAGCTGGTCCGCCGTACGCGAGGCCAGTTGCTGGCCCACGATGGAACGCACCAAGGTGGTGAAAGCCGGTGCCTGATGTTGCAGCCAGTAGTCGCCATGCTGGGGGATGAGCTTGCGCAAGATACGATCGCGCTTCATCAGCTGGGCGCACGCGTCGTCCCAGTAATCAGGTTTGCCCACCAAACGAACTTGAGGGCCGGATTGAACGCCGCTTAGGCCCTGCGCCATTGTGTTGCTCCACCTGGCCGATCTTCCAGCTCTACGCCCTGCTCTTTAAGCTGCTCACGGATGGCGTCGGCGCGCGCAAAGTCGCGATTCTGTTTAGCCTGGCCGCGTTCCGCCAGAAGCTCGTCAATCTGGGCGTCGCTCAAGGAATCGGCACCGGCCACGCTGGCTGCCTGACCAAAGCGTGTGCTGGCGCGCCAGTAGACGGCCGGGTCCACCTGCAAAAGACCAATCACGCCACCCAGAGCGCGCATCAAGCCAGCGGCCTGCGCATCCTTGTCGCGGTTGGCTTGGCCAGCCAGCTCAAACAGAACGGCAATAGCACCGGCCGTATTGAAATCGTCATTCATGGCTTCGGCAAAAGCCAAAGCGGGGCCTTGAGTCCAGTCAATTTGGACGTCGGCGGCCGGAACGTGTTGAAGGGTCTGGTACAGACGGTCCAAAGCCTGCTGAGCATCGCGCAGATTATCTGGTGCGTAGTTTTGCAGGCTGCGGTAATGGTTGCGCACAATAAAGAAGCGCAACATTTCAGCTTCACGCGGATTGGCGATGTAGCTGCTTTCTTCGTCGGCCAGACCTTCGGGCGCCACGGTATCGCGGATGCGACGGAAGTTGCCCAGGGACTTGGACATTTTCTCCGAGTCCACCATCAGGGGGCCGCAGTGCATCCAGACATTGGCCAACTGACCGCCAAAAGCGCCTTCCGTTTGGGCAATTTCATTTTCGTGGTGAGGGAACTTCAAGTCCGGGCCACCGCCGTGAATATCCAGGGGCAGGCCCAGCAGCGCCTTGCTCATGGCCGAACATTCGATGTGCCAGCCCGGGCGGCCCAGGCCGTAGGAGGACTCCCATTTGGATTCGGCGGGTTCGTCTTCTTTAGCCGACTTCCACAGCACAAAATCCAGAGGGTCACGCTTGGCCGAGTTCAGGGCAACACGCTCACCGGCACGCAGATCATCCAAAGAGCGACCCGACAATTTGCCGTAGCCGGGGAACTGACGCACGGCGTAGTTCACATCACCGTCTTCGGACTGATAGGCCAGGCCGTTTTCTTCCAGCTTGGCAATAATGCCCAGCATATCGGGCACGTGCTGCGTGGCGCGTGGTTCCGAGTCAGGGCTTTGCACACCCAGGGCCTTTTCGTCGGCATGCATGGCGGCAATATAGAAGTCCGTTACCTGAGACATCAGTTGCTTGCGCTCGACGGCACGGCGGATGATCTTGTCATCAATATCGGTAATATTGCGCACATAGGAGACGCGATAGCCGCTTGCTCGCAACCAGCGCTGCACGATGTCAAAGCTGACCAGCATACGAGCGTGCCCCAGGTGACAGAAGTCGTACACCGTCATGCCACAGACGTACATACGCACGTGGCCCGGTTCAACCGGAGAAAACACCTCTTTAGAGCGTGACAACGAGTTATAAATGCGCAACATGGCCTGTAATCGTCATAAAATCGGAACCTTGTGCCAGAACAATTGCCCTTGGATCAGGTTCCGTATTTCCCGCCCGGCAAGAGGCAAGGTTAGAATGATGGTCAATAAGTATAGCAAGCAGACCTCGTTAAAGGCAGCAATCTACCAACCTTCCTGGTCTTCAAGCCAGATTTTATAGGCGCCCCCTCTGTGTTCAGTACACCTAGACGGACTCGGTTTCTCGCTCCTTGCACCCTGGCCCTTTTTCTGGCCCTGGGTCAAAACGTGAGCGCCCAATCCCTGCCCGATTTGCCCCCGCCCAGTGCGCGGGTGAACGATCCCTTGCTGGATATCGCTCCCGAACCTGAACGTGGCTGGAAGGGTCTGGCCCGTGCTCTGGACGTGCTGGCCCCCAGCGTCGATACCTCTTTGCCGCTTAGCGCCGCTGAAGTCAGCCAGCGCATCAGCACCTTGATTGCCCAGGGCCGTCATGCCGACGCCTTGCAGGCGATCGAAAAACAGCTGGAGCAACGCAAGGACCGGGGCGAGCCCGGTGCCAATGTGCAGTTGCTGTTTTTGAAGGCACGCGCCCTGTCGGCCAGTGGTGACCACAATGGCGCCATCAGCCTTTACCAGAACATGACCACCTATTACCCGGAGTTGCCCGAGCCCTGGAATAATCTGGCGGCCGAGTACATTGCGCAGGACAAGCTGGACCTGGCCCTGGAAGCCCTGAAAATGGCTTTGACCGCCGATCCCTCCTATGCACTGGCCCGCGCCAATATGGGTGAAGTCCAACTGATGCTGGCCAATGATACCTACCGTCAGGCCGCCGCCAGTGGTGTGCCCAAAGCAGCCCAGCGTGCGCAACAAACTGGCCAAATTCTGCAACAATAAGATTTTTCTTTGACTGGGTTGTCCCTATCTTATGTTTGCAAGCACATTTCAATGGTGTGATCAGGCTCGCAGCTTGCGCACCCTGCTTATTGCTGCCTGTATGGCTATGCCTATGATGAGCAGTCCGGCTATGGCAGCAGATTCTTCCACTTCTTCTGAAGGCACTTCTATGAGCACCTCTCCACGCGTCCAACTGCAGACGAACCAGGGCACCATCCTGATCGAACTGAACGCAGAAAAAGCCCCCAACACCGTAGCCAACTTTGTGGACTACGTGTCCAGCGGTTTTTACGACGGCACCGTGTTTCACCGTGTGATCAACAACTTCATGATCCAGGGCGGCGGCTTTGAGGCCGACATGAAGCAAAAAGCCACCAACGCTCCTGTCAAGAACGAAGCCGACAACGGTTTGAAGAACGACAAGTACACCCTGGCCATGGCTCGCACCTCCGACCCACACTCGGCTACGGCTCAGTTCTTCATCAACGTGGCTGACAACGACTTCCTGAACTTCACCGCTCCTACCGCCAATGGCTGGGGCTACGCCGTATTTGGCCGCGTGATCGAAGGCATGGACGTGGTCGACAAGATCAAGACCGTGCGCACCGGCAACAAGGGCTTCCACCAAGACGTGCCCGTTGAGAACGTCGTTCTGGAAAAAGCCACGCTTGTCGAATAAGCTCACGCTTGCGGGCAACATCTGGATTGCTGCGGACCTGCATCTGGGTCCGGACAATCCAGACACCGTCCAGGATTTCCTGCAGTTTCTGCACTCCGCCCAGCATCAAGCTCATGCCTTGATCCTGGGCGGTGATATTTTCAATGCCTGGATTGGTGACGATCAAATCGCCCACCCTGCTCCCTGGCTTGCTCAAGTCAGTGAGGCGCTGCGCACATTCGCGCAGCAGCATCCGCTGTATCTGATGCGCGGCAATCGCGATTTCCTGCTGGGCCAAACCTACGCCCGCCATGTTCACGCCACGCTATTGCCCGATCAAGTCGTTCTGGACACTTCTGCCGGCCTGATTCTGATGTCGCACGGCGACGAGTACTGCCTGGACGATCTGGCCTATCAACGCTTTCGCCATTGGGTACGCAAACCCTGGCTCCAGAAACTCTATCTGGCCTGCCCTTTAAGCTTGCGTCAGCGTATTGCTGATTCAGCCCGCGCCGGTAGCCAGCGCGGCAAGCAATACAAGTCCAAAGACATCATGGATGTGCAGCCTGCAGCTATTGTGGCAGCCTGCGAGGCGCATCCTGTGCAGGCCATGGTTCATGGCCATACACATCGCCCTGCAGTACATGACATTCCCGGCTTTGAGCCGGTACGCCGCTGGGTACTCCCGGATTGGGAGTCTGACTCCTCGGAAGGAGGACGACGGGGCGGCTATATCAGCATTGAAGGTGTACAGCTCTGCCTGCACCAGTGGGGGCAAGAGGATCAGTGTCAGACACTGGGACCTCAGTAAGAGTGACTTCACCTACAGCCAGCTAGGTTTAAGCTCCACGTCTTTTTATACCTGCTTGCGATAAAACCTGTTTTTCTTCACACGGTGCTGGTGGCAGGAATCAAGGTGGCTGCATAAGCATTTTTGAGGGGGCAGTTGGGCTCGACTTGGCGGGTCTCCGGCCCGTGCTGCGCACGGGTTCCCTGGTCTCTTGCAGTATCCAGGCGCCCTGTGAACCTCGCGGGGTGGCTCGTCCCCCGGACGAACCACAAGCGCCCCGCTCAAACAGCACAGGGCTTGCATCCTGGATACTGCAAGAGCCTGCGGCCAGAGCCCTGACTCGCCCGTCGAGCCCAACTGCCCCCTCAAAAACGCAAAAAAGACCGTGATTTTTGCCAACAAGATACTTTCGCTCGCGGCAACCAAAGCGGACCACCGAAGGCTGGTCTCGTGCCCGACCACCGACTCTTGGCGCCATGAGCAGCAAGGCTGCTTGTCCCTTCCTCACTTTGAGCCTCTCGGTTCGTCTGCCCCGGTATCCGGGCGGTTCAGACTGCTTGCCGCAGGCGGTGTTCGGATACGGGGTGCAAGCGCCCTTCTGTTTGAGCGGGGCGCTTGTGTCTTGTCCGGTGGACAAGACACCCCGCGAGTTAAGGGCGCGCCCGTATCCGAACACCGACCAGGGTACCGGTGCGCAGCACCGGCAAGTAGTCAGCCCGGATACCGGGGCAGACGAACCGAGAGGCGTCTTGCTGAGACCAAGCTCCCTTCAATAAGCAGCAGCGTCTCGAAGCCAAGCCAGACCAAATGACGGGCGACAAACCCGCTATTTGCCAACAAACCCTTGAACACAATAATCACCAAAAAAGTGCCTATCAAATTGGTACATCGCTAGATACGCGGACAGACAGACGGATAGACAGCTAGACAGATAAATAGATAGATATATAGATAGATAGGTAGGTAGGTAGGTAGGTAGGTAGGTAGGTAGGTAGGTAGGTAGGTAGGTAGGTAGGTAAAGTATGTGCGTGAAAAGACGACATTTACCGAGCCTCCCTGAAAAGAAAAATCCCCGCTGGCAGATCAAGCAAGCGGGGATTTCAAAACATCTTAGGCGGCAAAGGTCTAAGTCATCAGCCACACAAACAATACTCCGCCCAACGCAATCCGATACCAGGCAAAAGGACGATAGGTGCGACTGGACACAAAGCGCAACACGGCCTTCACCAGGAACAAGGCGCTAAAGAAGGCAGCAACAAAGCCCACAATAATCGCGGTGCTTTGATCTGCACTCAAGGACGCACCGTTGCGATACAGGTCATAAACAGTAGCAGCCAGCATGGTGGGCATGGCCAGAAAAAAAGAAAACTCCGTAGCAGTCTTGCGCTGAATACCGGCCAGCATGCCGCCGATAATAGTGGCGCCCGAACGTGAAGTACCTGGCACCATGGCAATACATTGGGCAAACCCAACCACCAAAGCCTGCTTCCAGGTGATCTCTTCCAAGGCAAAGGCGGTAGCCTTTTGCGAGGTGGCGGTTTCACTCTGATCCAGCTCCGACGTGTTCTTCGCGTACTGCGGTTTGCGCTCGACCCACAGCATCAACAAACCACCCAATACCAGCGTGAACACAAACACAATCTGGTGATGGAACAAGGCTTTAACGTACTGAATCGTCAAGGCACCAATAACGGCAGCGGGCAAAAAGGCAATCAGCAGATTGCGAGTGAACATCAGCTCAGTGCGATCACCGCGCAAGACCCCGGTGATCAGCTGAATCAAACGGGCGCGAAAAATCCAGATCACGGCCAGAATCGAACCAAACTGAATGACAACCTCGAAGACCTTGGCATCGCCCGAGGAAAAATCAATCCAGGAGCCCAGGATCAGCAAGTGCGCCGTACTGGAAACCGGAATGAATTCCGTGATGCCCTCAACAATCCCCAGAAACAGGGCTTTCAACAAATAGAGAGTTTGCTCAGTCATGTTGTCCGAATCAAAGCCAATAAAAATTAAGACGCCAGAAATGGATCGATTTGTTCATCATCGTATGGCACACGTTCCAGGCTGACCTGCGAAATGCGACGCCCTTCCAGCTCTTCCACCTTGAAGCGATACACCGCATCGCTTTGCTCAAGCACACACACATCGCCCACCTTGGGCAATTGTCCGAAACGCGTCAGCAGATAACCGGCCAGGGTGGCATATTCTTCCTCTTCATCCACCAGACCATCCACACCCAGCATCTGTTCCAGATGATGCAAGTCGGTGGAGCCGTCCAGGAGCCAGTGGTCCTGAGACTCCTGGACAATATCGGGGGTTTCGTCCTCGCTGGGGAAGTCGCCTGCAATCGCCTCGAAAATATCCAAAGGCGTCACCAAACCTTCAATAGTGCCGAACTCGTCCGTCACCATGACCAACTGCCCGCGGCTTTGCTTGATGGTTTCCATCAGGTCCAAAATCCCGATGGACTCATACACAAAAACCGGCTGACGCAATTGGTCCAGACGGATATGACCATGAATCAGCAGGTCTGCCAGTAACTCTTTGCTTCGACCAATGCCAATAACCTCATCGAGCGAACCGCGACACACTGGCACCATGCTATGGGGTTCATGTGTCATCTTTTCGCGCAGGACTTCAGGATCGTCCTGCACATTCACCCAGGTAATCGCATTGCGCGGCGTCATCACCGAATGCACGGTACGCTCGGACAAAGTCAGCACACCACTGACCATATTGCGTTCTTCCTGACCGAACACCATTTGCGCCGCCGCACCGGGCAGATCCGGCCCGATGGCCGTTTCACCGGAAGCGGGACGCTTGCCCAACATGCGCAGCACAGCCTCGGCCGTACGCTCACGCATGGGACGACCAGCCTGCAGCATACGCAACTTGCGACGCGCCAGCTGATTGAACATTTCGATCAGGATGGAGAAGGAAATGGCCGCATACAGGTAACCCTTGGGTACATGTACGCCAAAGCCTTCCACCAGCAAGGAGAAGCCGATCATCAACAAAAAGCCCAGGCACAGGATCACCACCGTGGGGCGACTATTGATATAAGCCGTCAAGGGTTTGGAAGCAACCAGCATGATGCCAATGGCAATGACCACCGCCGCCATCATGATGGGCAGGTGCTCGACCATACCCACCGCCGTAATGACCGCGTCGATGGAGAACACGGCATCCAGCACCACGATCTGCGCCACGATGACCCAGAAGCTGGCATACATGCGCGAGCCGGAAGCATGAGCGCTGCGGTTCTCAATACGTTCGTGCAGCTCCAGTGTGCCCTTGAACAGCAGGAAAAAACCGCCCACGATCATGATCAGATCGCGGCCTGAGAAATCCAGGCTGAATATAGAGAACAAAGGATCGGTCAGCTGCACCAGATGAGACATGACCGTCAGTAAGCCAAGGCGCATCAGCAAGGCCAGTGACAGGCCCAGCACACGAGCCCGGTCGCGCTGCGCCGGAGGCAGCTTGTCGACCAAAATTGCAATGAACACCAGGTTATCGATGCCCAGCACAATTTCCAGAACTACCAGTGTGAGTAACCCAACCCAGGCGGTCGGGTCCATCAACCACTCCATCTCAGCTCCTTGGCGCTGTGATTAAAAGAACACCCCGGCAATGCCGGGGTCTAGGTTCTTAATCTTGCAGGTGCGACAGCATCTGAATAAAGATCTTCGGACTGGCGGCAATCACATTGCCAGTCTCTTTCCAGGTTTGTTCGCCTTCAAAGTCGCCCACCAGACCACCGGCTTCAGTTACCAGCAAGGTGCCGGCAGCCAAATCCCAGGGTTTCAGGTTAACGGCGCAGAAACCATCCAGACGACCAGCGGCCACATAAGCCAGATCCAAAACCGTTGCACCCACGCGACGCACGGCAGCACATTCGGCCAGCATATCGGCAAATGGAGAGGTAGGTTTCACGCCTGCACCCGAATCCGGCACGTGTGCACCGATCAAGGCATCGTGGTAACGGGTCTGGCCCGAGACACGAATACGACGGTCATTCAGGAAGGCACCACCGCCACGGCTGGCCGTGAACATTTCATTGCGGTTGGTGTCGTAAATGACGGCATGGGCAGCCTGGCCACGGTGCATCAAGGCAATCGAAATTGCGTAGCACGGAAAGCCGTGGATAAAGTTGGTGGTGCCATCCAGAGGATCAATGACCCACTGGTATTCGGGAGTACCTTCGCCTGCGGGTTCCAGCGGTGGGCGCTCGCCCGTTTCCTCGCCGATAAAACCGTGGTCGGGGTAGGCTTCGCTCAACACTTCAATGATGGCTTCCTCTGCTGCGCGATCCACTTCCGTGACATAATCTTTAGGGCCTTTACGCGCAACCGACAGGTGCTGGAGGTCCAGACTGGCGCGAGAGATAATGGTGCCGGCACGGCGAGCCGCCTTGATGGCGGTATTGAGCATCGGGTGCATGGAAATTCCGTTTTTTTAACAATAATTGAGCCTGCCTGGCGTGCCCTGTTGCAGGGCAAAATCGCGTGAGCAGACACAGGAAGCGTAGCTTCAAAGTAGCTATTTTAAATGACTCAGACGCAAGCATCGGCATTTGATGATAATTTTCACCGGGTTCGCTTCATTATGGTGCAACCCAGCCACCCTGGAAACGTGGGCGCAGCAGCGCGAGCGATCAAAACCATGGGCTTTGGCGACTTATGTCTGGTCGACCCGCTAGACCCGGACGTTGCACAAAACCCTCAGGCAATCTCGCTGGCCAGCGGTGCCGTAGATGTTTTGGAGCAAGCAACTATTGTTCCCACTCTGGCGCATGCACTGGAACCGGTCACTCTGGCTTTTGCCCTGACGGCCCGCCCCCGCTATTTAGGACCGCCAGCCGCCGATATACGTCAGACTGCCGAACTGAGCCGTGAGCATCTGCGCCAGCACGCCGGAACCGTCGCCATTGTGCTGGGGACCGAACGCGTGGGCCTGACCAACGATCACATCAGCCAGTGCCAGTACGTCTGCCATATTCCGGCCAATCCTGAATACAGTTCCCTGAATGTCGCCCAGGCTTTGCAACTGGCTGCCTGGGAATTGCGCTATGCCTTGCTGGCTGAAAGCGGTGCCAGCCTGCTGCCCAATACGGATGGCAAGGCAGACCCTGGCAAGGAGCTGGCTCCCCAAGCCAAGGTGCAAGCCTTGCTGCAGCACTGGGAACAGGCCATTGAAAGCGTCAAGTTCCTGGACCCCAAACACCCCAAGAAGCTGGTGCCCCGCATGCAGCACCTGTTCGGTCGCGCCCAGCTTAGTTTGGACGAAGTGGATATGTTGCGCGGCCTGTGTACCGCCATGATCAAGACCGCTAAAACAGCGGGCCACCCCATCCCTGAACAACGTAAAGACGAATCGGCAGGCCCGGAACATCGCTAAAAACTGCCTTCAAACGCGCTACCCCTCTTGCCCGCTGCACCCAGCGGGCATTGTCTTTTATGAGCGATCACACAGTGGACACTTTCTTGGCTGGCGTATATTCTTACTGAGTTACTTTTTCGGTAAGCAATAGCTGTTTTCAAGCATGAACACTCCCGAGACCGTAGAACCGCAGGATCAGGCCGGGCCGCGCACCTTGCAACGCGGCCTGCTGGTGCTCAAGACTTTGCAGAATCATCAAGGCAAAGGGCTGAGCGTCACCGACCTGTCGCGCGCCACGCAATTACAGCGCCCCACCATATACCGGCTGTTGGCCGCCCTGATCGATCACGGTCTGGTTCAGAACAGCAGCCATAGCCGTCGCTACAGCGCCACGCGCCAGGATCAGGGCCTGTTTGGACTGGACCCGCGTGTCACCATCATGCAGCCCATCATGCAAGAGCTGGCTCAACAGACTGGCGACGCGGTCTTTCTGGTGGGCCGCGATGGCGACGACTCCGTTAGCCTGTGGCGCGAAATTGGCCCCTACCCGGTACAGATTCTGGCCACTTATGTAGGCAAGCGTCAGCCTTTGGGCGTGGGTTCGGGTGGCATGGCCTATCTGGCCACACTTGGGGACGAAGCGATCGAGCAGATTATCGAACGCAATGCCAATCAACTGGATCAGTACGGTGGCATGACCCAGCGCGAGATGCGCCAGTTGGTCACCAACACCCGTATCCGGGGCTACTCGGTTGTAGGCAATTACGCCGTACGCGGTGCTTTGGGTGTGGGCTGCGCGCTATGCGACCACAAAGGCCGCCCCATTCTGGCCATGAGTGTCACGGCCATTACCGAGCGCATGCCTGCGCCACGGCAAAAAGAAATTGCCGGTTTGCTGCGCGACGCGCTGGATTCGGTCGCCGACAAGTTTTAAATCTGGGCGGATCTCTCCCCCATAACGGTGTCGGGACCGTTACCACCCTCATCCGCACACAGCCTGCCCTGTGTGCTTTTTTTACGCCTCGAACCTCCCCCTCCGCCTGCTTTCCTCATCAACGCAGGTAGCTCTTCCAGGCTCAGCCTGTCAAAACAAGGGAAACTACGCTGGCTATAAGCCCAGTCCCCTCCCAAGCCGCACTCATCCCAGCTTGGCTTCTGAAAAAAGCAGTGCCGTTTCAAACAGTGCTCTAGCCTCCATTCAAACTGATCCTCTAATCAGTTCGTTTTAGCTAAATATCCCCATTTCTCAAAAAACAGTCGGCTTTATATCGAAAGCCGCTTGTCGCGGCGCGCGCTCGCCCTTTTACCCCTAGGGTTAACGCGTCATCGTTTCGCCGCGCGTAAATAAAACAACATTTGCTTTATTGATCCACGCACTAGCCTGTCGCTATCTTGTGGGCACAACGATAAGCCCCCTAAGGGGCACACCATAAAAAAGGAAGGCGAGATACAGGCAACAGTCATTACCGAGGAGTACGCGCTAGCGGGACTGTGTATCCAGCATCCACATCCATCAGCCGACCCACTAGCCAGGTCGGGGAGACAAAAACAAGGATAAGTTCATCATGAACACCACTGCTACCCTCTCGGCCAAACCCAGGCCAAACTTGCTGACCCGCTTTACCAATATCTGCGTGCGTTACGTAGAAAAGTGGATGCCGGACCCGTATCTGTTCGCCGTCATCCTGAGCTTGCTGGTTGTAGGACTGATTGCCCTGTTTGTCGATGGCGCCACCCCCGGAGGAATGGTGGATGCCTGGTATCGCGGGGTATGGGGCCCCAAAAGTATTTTCACCTTTGCCCTGCAAATGGTGCTGATTCTGGTGACGGGCTACACCCTGGCTGAAGCACCGCCCTTGAAACGCGCCATCATCTGGTTGGCCTCCCGTGCCCGCACACAAGTTGAAGGCGCCCTGTTGTGCTTTGCCGTGGGCGCGATCTTCTGCCTGCTGAACTGGGGCCTGGGTCTGGTGGCTGGTGCCCTGGTTGCACGCCAGGTTGCCCGCCGTCTGCCCAATGTGCACTTTGGTTATCTGATTGCCTCGGGTTATATGGGTTACCTGCTCTGGACTCAAGGTCTGTCCAGCTCGATTGCCCTGGCCAATACCGACCCCAACAGCCCCATCAACGTCATCCATCAACTGACCAGCATGACGGTGCCGTTCAGCCTGACCATTTTCCAGCCCTATAGCTGGATTCCAGTTGTGGCCCTGATCATCCTGCTGTTTCTGACGATCTGGCGCATGGAGCCTGACTACGCCTTGCCGCCTGACCCCGCCGTCTTTGCTGACATTGAAAAAGACCTGCCCAAAACCAAGCCCAGCACCCCAGCCGAAAAGCTGGAAAACCTGTGGATTCTGAATGTGCTGTTCTTTGCCGCGGGTATGTACTACTTCGTGCGCAGCGGTTTTGCGCTGAACATCTCATCCATGATCATGCTGTTTACCGTCACCGGTGCCCTGCTGCACTGGACGCCTATCCGCTTTATCAAATCCTTTGTCGAGTCCGCCAAAACGGCAGGCCCGCTGATTCTGCAGTACCCGCTGTATGGCGGCATCATGGGCCTGCTTGCCTATATCCCCATGGAGGGCGGTCGCGCCCTGGAAGAAATTCTGTCCTCCGCGCTGGTGACTGGGGCCAATGAATACACTCTGCCCTTCCTGACCTTTATCGCCTCCATCATCATCTCGCTGTTTGTTCCTTCCGGTGGCGGACACTGGGGTGTGCAAGGCCCCATCGCTGTGCAATCGGCCCTGGCCATTGGTCAGGACGGCCCTGCCTACCTGGGCCTGATGTCCATGGCCGTCGCCTTTGGCGAGGCGGTGGCCAACATGATCCAGCCCTTCTGGCTTTTGCCTGTGCTGGCCATTGCGCGCCTGAATGTACGACAAGTGATGGGCTTTACTGTCGTGGCCTTTCTGATTGGCACCGTCATTTTGACGATTGCTATTCTTATCGCACCCTTCACGATCTAAGGACGCGCCATGTCTGTGAATGATTTCGCTACCCGAAACAGGACATCTAGCCAGGAGGCAGCAGAGGCAGCAATTGCCCGCTACGAACAAACCGAGGATCTGATTCAGGCCTTTGCCCATCTGGACAAGGAGCAGGTACGGCGTGTCGCCCAAGAGCAGGAGAACAACACCGGCCCTTTAAAGGGGCTGGTCATCGGCATCAAGGATTTGATCAATACGGCGGACGCTCCAGCCACCTATGGTTCGCCCATTTATCGCGACAACCGCCCCACCCAGGACGCTGCCATTGTGCAGGCTCTGCGTGCGGCCGGTGCCGTGCCTTTTGGCAAAACCGTCACCACGGAATTTGCGCTGTTCAGCCCTCCCAAGACACGCAACCCCTGGAATCTGGAGCACACGCCGGGCGGTTCGTCGTCCGGCTCGGCCGCTGCCGTGGCCGCCAATGTGGTGCCGGTAGCTTTGGGCACCCAGACAGCGGGGTCCGTGGTGCGCCCCGCCACGTTCTGCGGAATTTATGGCTTCAAACCCAGCTTCGGCGCCCTGCCCAGCAGCGGCTTGAAAACCATCAGCCCGTCTCTGGACACCTTGGGAATTTTGGGCCAGCGTCTGGAGGATGTGCGCCTTGTGTTCAACGCGCTGCGCAGCACGCCGGAAGTATCGCAAGTCCTGCAGCAAGCCCCTTTGCGCCTGAGCTTTTTGCACACGCCCTGGTGGGAGGACATTGCCGAGGATTTGCGTGATCGGCTGGAAGCGACCGTGACTCACCTGAAAATGGATGACGGCCAGTTTGAAGTTCAGCTTAGCGACAGGGACAGTCTGTTTGGTGAACTGACCCACGCGCAGCAAGCCATCATGGGAGCTGAAGTACTGGCCCATTTAAGCCATGAACGCCAGCAACACCTGGAACTGCTCTCGCCTGCTTTGCAGACTTATCTGGATAAATGCGCACAGACTCAACCTGCCGAACTGATTCAGGCTCAAGGCCTGATCAATCAGGTCAAGCGCCAACCCGAGCTGATCTTCGGCGACGCAGACCTGATCCTGAGCGCCGCCGCCTTGGGCGAGGCTCCCACACGCGACACCACGGGCGATCCCGTGCTGTGCCGTGCCTGGACGGCATTGGGCATTCCATGCATCAACTTGCCCATCGGCTTTGGCAGCCACGGGCTTCCTTTAGGACTGCAAGTGGCTGCCCGCCCTGGGCAAGATGACCTGCTACTGGAAGCGGCCACCCGCATTGCCCATCGCCTGGGCACATTAACTATCGCGCTGCCTGAACTCCGATCCTGAAGGGTCGGGCAGCTTACTCAACGGATCACATCGACAGAGGTAGGACAGGGAAACCCAATGACGGACAGCAACTGGAATCTTAAGAATCAAGCCCGCCAGCAAAGACTGCAACGTGCCAGCCGCGCACTGGGAGACTCTTTGCAAGGCAAGATATGCAGCACGGATAAAGCCAGCAGCTTGCTGGAAGCCGTATTACAAGTAGGAGATCGAGTATGTCTGGAAGGCAATAACCAGAAGCAGGCCGACTTTCTGGCCGACGCACTGGTGGGCGTCGACCCAGCGCAGATTCATGACCTGCACATGGTGCAATCCGTGCTGGCCTTGCCCCAGCATCTGGATGTGTTTGAAAAAGGCATTGCCAACCGCCTGGACTTCAGCTTTTCCGGCCCGCAAGGTGCGCGCCTGGCCAGGCTGGCCTCGGCAGGACGACTGAACATCGGTGCCATTCATACCTATCTGGAGTTGTTTGCCCGTTACTTTGTAGATTTGACCCCGAATGTCGCGCTCATCGCGGCCCAGGCCGCCGATGAGCACGGCAATCTGTACACCGGCCCCAATACCGAGGACACCCCGGCTATTGTGGAAGCCACCGCTTTTTCCGGCGGCATTGTCATCGCCCAGGTCAACGAGCTGGTCGACAGCAAGACCACCCGCCTGCCGCGTGTGGACATTCCCGCCGACTGGGTGAACTTTGTCGTGCCCGCTCCCCGCCCGCACTTTATCGAACCGCTGTTTACCCGCGACCCAGCCCAGATCAGCGAAATCCAGGTCTTGATGGCCATGATGGCGATCAAGGGCATCTACGCGGAATACGGTGTGCAACGCCTGAACCACGGCATCGGTTTTGATACCGCCGCCATTGAATTGTTGCTGCCCACTTACGGCGAATCACTGGGCCTGAAAGGCAAGATTTGCCAGCACTGGGCCTTGAATCCGCATCCTGCCCTGATCCCAGCCATCGAAGCCGGTTGGGTGCAATCGGTGCACTCCTTCGGCTCCGAGCTGGGCATGGAAAACTATCTGCGCGCCCGCTCCGATGTGTTCTTCACCGGCCCGGATGGCAGCATGCGCAGCAACCGCGCGTTCTGTCAGGCGGCTGGCCACTACGCCTGTGACCTGTTCATCGGCTCCACCTTGCAGATCGACCTGCATGGCAATAGCTCCACCGCCACGCTGGGCCGTATTGCCGGTTTTGGTGGCGCACCCAATATGGGCGCGGATGCTCGCGGTCGTCGCCACGCCAGCCCCGCCTGGTTGAAAGCCGGGCAAGAGGCACGCCAAGGACGCCAAGGTGCAGCCGGTACGCCACGTGGTCAGAAGCTGGTGGTGCAGATTGTGGAAACCTTCCGCGAACACATGACGCCCGCCTTTGTGGACACCCTGGATGCCTGGACCCTGCAGGAGCAGACCGGCATGGATCTGCCGCCCGTCATGGTGTACGGCGACGATGTCACTCACATCCTGACAGAAGAAGGCATCGCCAATCTCTTGCTGTGCCGTACCGACGAAGAGCGCGAACAAGCCATACGGGGCGTTGCCGGCTACACGCAAGTGGGCCTGGGCCGAGATGCCCGCATGGTGGAGAACCTGCGTGATCGCGGCATCATCCGTCGCCCTCAAGATTTGGGCATAGACCCACGCCAGGCCACCCGCAATTTATTGGCCGCACGCAGCATGCGGGATCTGGTTCAAGCCTCCGGCGGGCTGTATCAACCTCCGGCACGCTTCCGTAACTGGTAATGGCCCGCCACGCTATTTGCATTAGGAGATCACGATGACAAACATTCCTCACGGCCTGGAAACCCTGGCCTATAGCTTCAAAGGACAAGAGCCTATTGGCACCTTCCAGCCTGTGCTGGTGGGCGTGGTAGGTTCGGGCAATCTGGAAGTGCTGGCCGAGCCCAAGGACAGCGCCGAATGCACCATCCATATTCATACCTCGGCACGTGGTTTCTCCACGATCTGGGATGCGGTGGTCCGGGACTTTCACCAGCGCCATCCGCTGGCCGGTATTCACTTTGACATCAACGATATGGGGGCCACCCCTGCCGTAGTCAGTCTGCGTCTGGACCAGGCCGCCAGCGAAGCCCTGGCACGCAGCCAAGCACAAGGAACACAGTCATGAGCAGTTATCTGGAGTGTTCTGCCCGCCAGCGCGTCCAGGCTCTGTTTGACGCCAACAGCTTTCACGAATGGCTGCCCCCCGCACAACGCTTGAGCAGCCCCCATCTGGCGCAGTTGGGAGTGCCTTCTTCCTTTGATGATGGCGTAGCTATCGGCCGCGCTTTGCTGGAGGGGCAGACCGTGTATGTGGCGGCGCAGGAAGGCGAATTCATGGGCGGTGGCGTGGGCGAAGTCCACGGCGCCAAGCTGGTGGGCCTGCTGCGTCGAGCCATGACTGACCGTCCTGCAGGCGTAGTGCTGCTGCTGGAGTCCGGTGGTGTGCGTCTGCACGAAGCTAACGCCGGTTTGATAGCCGTCTCGGAAGTGATGCGCGCCCTGCTGGACACGCGTAATGCCGGAGTGCCTGTGATTGCTTTGGTCGGCGGGCAAAACGGTTGCTTTGGGGGTATGGGCATTGTGGCCCGCTGCACCAACCACCTGATCATGAGCGACGTCGGCCGTCTGGCCATGTCCGGCCCGGAAGTGATTGAAGCCTCCCACGGAGTCGAAGAATACGACTCCAAGGACCGCGCTTTGGTCTGGCAAACCAGTGGCGGAAAACACCGCTGGCTGACTGCCGATTGCGACGACCTTGTACCGGACACCGTGGCCGCTTTCCGCGCCGCTGCCGTACAAGGCTTGAAGAATCCAGCTCGTGGTCCCGTCACCCTGGAAGAGCTGGAACAGGAACATCAGCTGCTGGCACACCGCGCAGCCCTGCTGCCTGTGGAGCAATGGGACCAAACTGAAAATCAGGCCCAAGCCTTGTGGCAAGCACTGGGGCTGGAACAAAGTGATCAAGTCGGGCAGATGGATGCTGCAGCCGTCAAAGCATTACGCAGCCAGGAGGCGCTGTCATGAAATGGGAAACACTGGTGCAATCGCTGTTCGATACGCAGCACAGCATTAGCGAACAGGATTTGTTCTTGCAAGGCAATGCCGAGTTTGATGGTGAAACCTTGGCCGTGATCGGCACGACGGAACACGCCCCCATCGGCGTGTCCCTGGCCTTGACCCAGGCACAGGCCGTGCTGGACACCATCAAGAACCATCCTGGCCGTAGCCTGCTGCTTTTGGTCGATACCCAGGGCCAGCAACTGCGCCGCCGCGATGAGCTGCTGGGCATCAACCGCGCCATGGCTCACTTGGGCATGTGCCTGGATCTGGCCCGACGCAAAGGCCACAAGGTCATTGGGCTGGTGTACGACCAGGCCCTGTCCGGTGGCTTCATCACCTCCGGCCTGATTGCCGATGCCTGCTATGCCGTGCCCGAAGCCGAAATTCGCGTCATGCGCATTCCTGCCATGGCCCGCGTGACCAAGCTGCCCGAAGCCATGCTGGAAGAGCTGGCGCAGTCCAATCCGGTCTTTGCGCCCGGCGTAGGCAATTATGTGGCCATGGGAGGCATTCAGTCTGTCTGGGACAGCAGCTCGCCAGAGCAACTGCGTGCTTCCTTGCGGGCAGCACTGGCTCAATCCAATGATCAGGATCGCCGCGCCAGCGATGGTGCCGAACGTGGTGGCCGCCGCCTGGCTGCCCAGATCATTGAACAGGTCTTGCAGGCATCCTGATGAACGCCCAACTGCCCGCTCGCCGTCACCACCTGATCACGCTGGACAACACAGCCTGGGATCAGGTGCTGACTGATCTGGAGCCGACCAGCCACGTCTGCCAGAGCCTGCGTCAATGGCAGGCTCGAGGCTGGCCGCTGGTCGTCAGCCGTCAGCCAGGCGAACTGCATAGCGGACAGCTGCAAGTGGGCATTCCTTTACCGACCGATTGGGGGCGGCAACGTCTGTCCCTGATCGTTTCCCAAAACCAGAGCCTGTCTTGGGGCAGTTTCCCCCCCGCCCATGAAGCCCAAACCTTATTGCCAGCCTCCTTGGCGCAAGACTGGCTGAGCTTATGTCAGCGTATGCAAGCACATGGCTGCACGGCTCAGGTCTATGGCAGTTATGGCTGGGAGCTGATCACAGGACAGGGCTATGTGCGTGAAGGTTCAGACCTGGATTTGCTGCTACCCGTGCAGAGCGCCACGCAAGCAGATCGTCTGGTGGAGCTATTAAGTGCAATCAGCGAATTGTCCGGTTTGCCCCGTCTGGATGGCGAGCTGCTGTTCCCCGATGACGCCGCCATTGCCTGGCGTGAATGGCAGCAATGGCGCAGCGGTGCCAGCAGCAAAGTCATGATCAAACGCACTCATGGTGTACGTATTCAGGCGCACTCGGACTGGCCCGAGCACGCTCCTGCTCCGGAGTCCTCTCATGCTGCTTGATGCAATTGAAACCAGAACATTGGCGCCTCGCCCCACTGCCGCCGACTTCATGGATCCATCCCGTTCCTGGAGTTGTGCGGCCATAGGCCGTGCGGCGGTTCTGGCGCTGTATGACGAGCTGATTCTGGCTCCCAAACCGGGGCTGGTTTCCTTGCTCGACAGCGGCAGCCATGACGATATGGATGCCAGCACTTTTTATCGCAGTCTGTTTGCCCTGCGCCATTATTTTTCTGACATGGCGGCTCTGGGCCAACAGCGTGTTCCATTCAGCCAGCTGCAAACTCGCGGGATTGCAGCGGAGGCTCGCATGCAGGCGGCAACCGGGGGCATCAATACCCACCGTGGCGCCATCTTCATGCTGGGCCTGCTGTGCGCAGCCGCAGGCGCTTGCCTACCTTTTCGCACCCTGACTCCCGCCACGATTCGGGACCAACTTCAAACATTATGGGGGGCGGCTTTACAGGCCCGCAGCCTGCAAGCTTCGTCCGCACTGCCGGGCGGACGGGCGGTACGCCGCTATGGCTTGCGAGGCGCGAACCAGGAAGCAGCCCAGGGCTTTCCCACCTTGTTTGAAACGGCCTGGCCCGCCTGGCAAGTCGCTGTCAAAACTTTGTCTCCGCACAGCACACCAGTGGCAGAACAGCAGTTGCAAACCGTGGGTCTGCATACCTTCTTTTCTGTTATGGCGGTCCTTGACGATAGTAATCTGGCCCATCGTGGCGGACTGGAGGGGCTACACTACGCGCGCTGCTGCGCCATGCACTACCTGCAAGCAGGCAGTGCGTTCAGCCCCGATGCGGTGCAACGCGCGCAAGCCTTGCATCAAGCCTTCATGAAGCGTCGCCTGTCCCCCGGCGGCGCGGCCGACACCTTGTCAGCCTGCTGCTGGCTGGATCGCTTGCAAGCCTATGCACCCGGCAGTGCCAGCCAGCGTCGCCCTACTGGAGCCTGACTATGAAAATCGCCCTGCTGTTTTCCGGGCAAGGCATGCAATATGCAGACATGCTGCCCTGGATAAATCCGGCCAATCCCTTGCTGCTGCAAATGCAGGAACAGTTGCACGTTCCCGATTGGCGCGCTGCCATGCGCGATACCCGTTGGGCCAGCACCAATGCCCATGCCCAAGTTGTGCTGACAGCTTGCGCCTTGGCCGCTTGGCAGGAATTGCAGGAGCACGTCCCTGCCCTGCAAACCTCCAGGCGATCTTTGGTGGCCGTGGCGGGCTACAGCATTGGTGAACTGGCAGCCGCTTGTGTAGCGGGTGTGTTATCTGCCAGTAATACCATCCAGCTCGCCGAACAAAGAGCCGCCTTGATGGATCAAGCCGGGGCCGGACAGGACAGCAGCATGCTGGCGATAAGTGGGGTTTCAATTCGGACGATTGAACAATGGTGCCAAGCACACGGCGCTGCCCTGGCCATACGCAATGGTCCTGATAGTGCTGTCTGTGCGGGACCACGTGACAAGCTTTCTGCCCTGGAAAAATTCGCTCAAGAACAAGGGGCACGTTGCACACCCCTGGCCGTGAATATTGCCTCCCATACCCATTGGATGAGCAGCGCATCCCAGGCCTTTCAAGAGCAACTGAATCAAAGCGAACTGACTGCCCCGACCTTGCCTTGGCCCACCAATGCCGGTGTATGGGTACATAACGCCACTACCGCTGCCCAGGCCTTATCAGCGCAGTTGATGCAAACCGTGCAATGGGATTCGTGCATGGAGCAGATTGAAGAGCGACAGCCCAATGTGGTGCTGGAGATTGGTCCGGGCCGCAGTCTGGCGACCATGTGGAATCAACGCTATCCGGAGATTCCTGCGCGCAGTGTGGACGAGTTCCAAACCCTGGATGGCTTGCAGCGCTGGCTGTCTCGCTGGGCTGGATAAACGCAAGACAGCGGCTTGCACAGACCCGCATCAGCCCGACGTCGGCCCTTCTTTTTCCAACTGAGTACGCACGATCCGGCAAGCCCGTAACAAGCTCAACACATTCGGGCTGCGCTCGCGCGACTTCATGCACACCAGGCCGATACGCTGTGAATGTCGATACTTCGGCTCCAGGCTCAGCCACTGAATCTTGTCAGAAAAAACCGCTTTGGCTCGCGCAGGTAAAAGGGAGCATCCCACACCACCACTGACCAGGCTCATCAAGGAAAAGATGTCTCCGGTGCGCATCACAATATCGGCATCAAACCCGGCTTTGGCCAACATGCGCTGCATGTCCCGCCCCGTTGCAAAATCATCGGTCAGCGACACAAAACGTTCCTTGGAACAACGCTCCAGATCCACCACGGACGAGTCCGATCCTTGCCAATCCATGGGAGCAGCAAACATCAGTTCATCATCAAAAATGGGCAGCACTTCCAGATCATCCGGTTGCTCCTGTGGCAACTCGATCAGGGCTGCATCAATATGACCACCCCGCAACTTTTGCAGCAGCTTCTCGTTGGAGTCCAGCACCAGATCAATCTGCAATAAAGGCTTGTGAACCTTCAGCTCTACCAAAAGGCGCGGCACCAAACGTATCGTCAGCGAGTACATGGAGCCTATGCGCAACTGATCCGACGAATACCCCCCGGCTTCGCGGGCAGCATCAATGCCATGCTGCAAGGTACGTATGGTTTCCTTGGCCGCTTCGGCCAGCTCGCGCGCCGACTCCTGTGGCACCAGATTGCGGCCTTCCTGCAAGAACAGCGGGCAGCGCAACCCTTCCTCCAGGCTTTTCAAGGCCCGATGCACGCTCACCGCACTGGTGCCCAATTGTTCAGCGGCACGGGCAATCGTGCCGGCTTCCAGAAAAGCCAGCAAAACTTCCAGGCGTCGTACCGTGATTTTTTCGTCGATCAGAAACATCGTGAGGGCAGGTGGAAAAACAGCGCCAGAGCAAAGAGTACAGTATGGGAGAAGCCCGCAGTAAGTCCAATGCAGGCTAACCCGAAAAAAATGCCCCAAGCCGCTAAAAGCAAGGCTTGGGGCATTCATACTTTCTATCGGAACCGCATGGGCTTGAAGCCTGCAGGACACGGTTCAAAGCCGGAGTCAGGCCTTGAACCCATCATGTTCATGCAGCCTTTTTCTCGCCAACCGACTGCACGATTTCACGTACTGGAACGGGCGTCTGCAAACCAGCCTGATTCAGCACTTGGACCGCACGGCGGAACAGATCAAAACGGGCATCCCAGAAGTCAGCAGCATTGATCCACGCACGCAGATTGACGGTGATTACGCTGTCCTTGTACTCCATGACCATGACCAAAGGAGCCGGGTCTTTCAGCACCTGAGGATGTTCATTGAGCAGGTCTTGCAGCAGCTTGATGGCCAGGTCCAGATCATCGCCATAACGTACGCCCACCCCGAAGTCCAAACGACGAGTGGTGTTACGGCTGTAATTGATGATAGGGTTGCCCCAGATCAGGCTGTTGGGCAGCGTAAATTGAATGCCATCCACTTGCTCAAAGCGGGTCAGGAACAAACCCACTTCCTGCACGGTGCCGTCACCTTTACCAACAACCGACACAAACTCGCCCGCACGCAAGGGACGCAGCATCAGCAACATGATGCCGGCGGCGATATTTTGCAGTGTGTTCTGCAAGGCCAAGCCCACCGCCAAACCGGCGGCACCCAGTACCGCGATAATGCTGGCGGTCTGCACACCAAAACGGGCCAACACGGCAATCAGCACAAAGATGCGGATTGTCCAGACCGTTACGGACTGGGCCATAGGCACAATCGTCGGATCCACTCGAGGCGAGCGGGCTGCCATGCGCTTGATGGCACGACCGGCGACGGCAGACAGCCACCAGCCAATAATCAGAATCAACAAAGCAATCACGACGTTGAGCGCAATCGCGACAACGGCTGGAAACTCTGTCATCCAGGCTTGCAATTTTTCCACGTTTCAATCTCCTCAATTAAAAGGCAAAGCACCGAAGGGACTGGCCGCCAAGGGTAAACATTGCTAGTGCGCATCATAGCCTTGGGACGGGTCTGAACCCAAGTTGAGCAAGCCCACCATCTTATCCCCGAAAACTGTGGATAGCTCATAGGAAAAACTGGGCAAATCAGAAAAACCTTCCGTAGTATCAGCCACTTGAAAACCACGAACAGAAAACATCCAAATCCGGAAACAGACGCCAGCTTATCCCCATAAAATGTGGACAAGTCACAGGATAAACCGTGAATCACTGCACTTATCCCCGTGCAATCAAGCACTTAGAAATGGCGAGCAGAGAATCGACAATTCTTTACCATTTTTTTCCTCGGGCAAGCCTCTGCTTGTTGAAAACCGGCTTATCCACAAAAGATGTGCATAAAAATAGGGAAAACCCCTGTATTAGCAAAAAATAGGCTTATAAAACAATCACCTAAGTAGCCAGGTCAGGGATTCACCATTTTGCACCTGTTCAAACCGGTACGCGCCACAGGGAAGCCAGCCAATGCTGCTCCTGCGGCGGCCTGTCTGTGGGGCGATAAAAGTGATCGATATAGTCAAAGCCCGCTTGCTCCAGACGCTCTGACCACTGCTCCCAACTGTAGTAGCAACCATAGCGCTGACCATTCCAGCCTTCTTGCCCCTGACCACGCGGATTGGAGGAGAACAGCACGCCGCCCGGTCGCAGACTGTGTCGCAAAGCAGTCAAAACCGCAGGCAGCTCCGCGCTGGGTATATGGAATAGAACCGCATTGGCAAACACACCATCAAAAGCCGCAGCGGGCAAATTCAAATCCAGAAAGTCCTGATGCAGCACCGGCAAGCCAGTTTGCTGACGAGCCATCTCCACGAAAGCCGCACAGCCATCCAGGCCCACCGGGCGGTGACCCATGGCCTGAAACGCGACCAGATCCCGCCCCGGTCCACAGCCCAGATCCAGAATATCCACAGGCCCCGGCAAGCCGATGGCTGCCAACAAAGCATCGCGATTCTGGCTGACATCATGGTCCCACGTGCCGTCCCGATAAGCCTGCGCATGGTCCTGGTAATGATTGACGGTGCGACGACTGGTTTCTTTCATCTGAACATCCTTGCCTATGCTATGGGTTTACTTGACGCTGCCTAACGATGGATCGACTATATCCTGAGTCCAATTTGAATCTGATGCCATGAAGCCAAGCTATCCGCTCTCCGTCCTAGACCTGTCCCCTATTGTTCAGGGCTCCACACCGGCCCAGTCCTTTCGCTGTTCGGCGGACATTGCCCGTCATGCCGAGCAGTGGGGCTATCACCGTTACTGGCTGGCCGAACACCACGGCATGCCCGGTATTGCCAGTGCTGCCACTTCAGTTCTGATCGGGCACATTGCCGGTCAAACCAGCCGCATTCGTGTGGGCGCGGGCGGCATCATGTTGCCCAACCATTCCCCTTTGGTGATTGCCGAGCAGTTTGGAACGCTGGCCTCCCTGTACCCCGGCCGTATTGACCTGGGCCTGGGTCGTGCCCCTGGCTCCGACCCCGAAACCGCCCGCGCCTTGCGCCGCAATCTGAACAGCGACCCCGACCAGTTTCCGCGCGACGTGCTGGAGCTGATGGACTATATGTCCGACGAGCCGCGCAACCGCATCATGGCCGTGCCCGGTCGCGGACTGAATGTGCCGGTCTGGATTCTGGGCTCCAGCCTGTTTGGTGCTCAACTGGCCGCCGCCTTGGGCTTGCCCTACGCCTTTGCTTCGCATTTTGCACCTGCTCAATTGATGGATGCTATTGAGGTTTACCGCCGTCAGTTCCAGCCATCCGTGCATCTGGAAAAACCGTATGTCATGCTGGGCTACAACGTCTTTGCCGCCGACACGGAAGACGAAGCCAAGCTGCTGGCCTCCTCCTGGCAACAGTCTTTTGTGAACCTGCGCAGTGGTCGTCCAGGCCAGTTGCCACCCCCCGTGCGTGATTACTACGAGCAATGCAGCCCGCCGGCCCAGCATCTGCTGGACTCCTTGCTCAGCTGTACGGCCATTGGCAATCCGGAGCAAGTGCTTGAACAGATGAAAGGCTTCATTCAGCTGACAGGTGCCAACGAGCTGATGCTGAACGCCAATATCTTTGACCACAACAAGCGCTTGCGCTCCTACGAGATTGCCGCCGAGCTGCGCGGCAGTCTGGTATGAACCCACGCCACCTTCAAGAGACTGCACTGCGCTACTTCCAGGAAGTAGCGCGTTGTGGCTCTATCTCGCAAGCGGCCAGCAATCTGCATGTGGCCACATCGGCCATCAGCCGCCAGATCAGCGGACTGGAAGAAAACCTGGGTATGGCCTTGTTCGAGCGCCATGCCCGTGGCATGAACCTGACCGCTGCGGGAGAGCTGCTGCTGGCCCATGCTCGTCGCAGCGCCATGGATGCCGAGCGCACCTTGCACGATATTGCCGCCTTGCAAGGGCTACAAACCGGCCTGATACGCATCGCCTCCTCTGAAGGTTTGGCCGCCCAGCTACTGCCGCAGTGCATCGCACAATTTCGTGAAAAACATCAGGGCATACGTTTTCAACTGGACGTACTGCCACCACACCGCATCACCATGCTGCTGCTAAGCGGCCAGATTGATATAGGCATCAAATTCACTCAAACAGCCGAAAAAGACATCAAGACCTTGTTCCGCCGCGATGCGCCCGTCATGGCTCTGGCGGTTCCCGGCCACCCGGTCACCCGTACCGAACGCATCAGCCTGAAAAGCCTTCTGGCACACCCCCTGGCCTTGCCCGGCCCGGACACCACCGTGCGGCAAATGATGGATGTGGCCTGCAGTGCACAGAACCTGAGTCTGGACCCGGTATTCAGCAGCAATCACATGCAGTCACTGCATCAATTTGCCCTGTCGGGCGCAGGCGTGACGGTGTCCGCCCTGCTCTCGGCTCGTCACCTGATTGAGCAAGGTTTGCTGCAAGCCAGTTTCATCCATGAACGCGGCTTGCTGAATCGTCAAATTGAAGTGCAGGCCCTGGCTGGCCGCCGCTTGCCCTCTATTGTTCGCCGCTTTCTGGACGAGTTGCTGCCGCAGCTTGAAGTCGACCCGCAAGCCTTGCCAAAATAGCAACGCTGTCCTGCTTATTTGTTGCTGGTTCGGCATCATCGCCTTTCCTATCATCTCTTGATTGAGGAGATAGCCATGACAAGACCCAGCAACGCCGCAAGCAACGCGCAGCCCCCATCGACCCGTCGCCCCTGGCGGCGTCTTGCCCAAACCTTATTGGGTGCCGTTCTGGCCGTCAGCAGCGTGGCGGCCCATGCCAGCGATTGGCCTGATCGTCCCATTCGCCTGATCGTACCCTTCCCCACTGGCGGTGCCACCGACGTCATCAGCCGCCTGATTGCCGAAAGCGCGGCCAAAGCGATGAACGCCAACATCATTGTGGACAACCGCACGGGCGCGGGCGGCACGATTGGTTCAGGCGAAGTCGCTCGCAGCAAACCCGATGGCTACACCCTCCTGTTCACCACCAGCAGCACCCACGCGATTGCTCCGCACCTGTACAAGTCCCTGCCCTACGATGCAGACAAAGACTTCACCCCTATCGCCCATTTGGGCGATGCCGCCAGCGTCTTGCTGGTGAACCCGTCCGTACCCGCACAAACGCTGCCAGAGCTGATTGACTACGCTCGCGCCCATCCTGATGAGTTGAACTACGCCAGCAGTGGCAATGGCACCATCGTGCACCTGGGCACCGAAGCCTTTTTGAATCAGGCCAATATCGTCATGTCCCACGTTCCATACCGAGGAACTGGTCAGGCCATTAACGATATGCTGGGCGGCTCCATTCATGTTTTACTGGACGCCATCCCCACCGGGATGCCCTATGTGAACAGCGGCCAGTTGCGCGCCCTGGCGGTAACCGGCCAGCAGCGATCGCCGCTGGCACCCGATTTGCCCACCTTTCAGGAGTCCGGCCTGCCGGGCTATGAGTCGGTGACCTGGTTTGGCCTGTACGCCCCTGCAGGCTTGCCCGACGAAATTCGTGACAAGGCTTATGAGGCTTTTTCACATGCCGTTCAGGACCCCAAAGTACGCTCGCGCCTTCAAACATTGGGCGTGGACCAACCCCGCAGCACCAGCCGAGAAGAATTTATCTCTCTGGTCCGCGAGGACAGCGCACGCTGGCAAGGCCTGATCCAACTGACTGGAATACAGATTCAATGAACAAGACTGACACCTGTATGGACTGGAACAACCCCTACCCGTCCGCCCGCTCTGCGGTACTTGGCCAGAACATGGTCAGCACCTCCCACCCCTTGGCCGCGCAAGCGGGCCTGCGCATGTTGCAGGCCGGTGGCAATGCCGTCGATGCGGCTCTGGCGGCCGCCATCACTCTGACCGTGGTCGAACCCACCGGTTGCGGCATAGGCAGTGATGCCTTTGCCATCGTCTGGGACGGCAAAGAGCTGCATGGCTTGAACGCCTCCGGGCGCTCGCCCCGTGGCTGGTCGCCGGATCGTTTCAAAGGCCATGCCACCATCCCCGACAAGGGTTGGGAAAGTGTCTCCGTGCCCGGTGCGGTCTCTGCCTGGGCCGAGCTATCCAGCAAGCTGGGCCGTCTGAGTCTGGAGCAAGTGGCCGCCCCCGCGATTCATTACGCCCGAGAAGGCTTCCCGGTCTCGCCCGTAATCGCGCGCTTGTGGGAGCTAGGTCGTCAGCGTCTGGGCGATCAACCCGGTTTTGCCGAAGCCTTTTTACGTGATGGCAAAGCCCCTGTCGCTGGCCAGTGGTATCAGAACCAGGACCAGGCCAATACGCTGGAACGCATTGCGGCCACCCAAGGACAGGACTTTTATACCGGCGAGCTGGCCAAACGCATTGCCGACTTCTCCCGCCAGCATGGCGGCGCCATGGACGAGCAGGATCTGGCCGAGCACCGCGCGAATTGGTGCGGCACCATCAGCCATCCTTTTGCCCAGTCCGTGATTCACGAAATCCCGCCCAATGGACAAGGTCTGGCGGCCTTGATGGCCTTGGGCATCATGGAACAAGCTGGTGTGGGCCAGCAGCCGCTGGACCATATCGACACGGTGCATTTGAGCATTGAAGCCATGAAGCTGGCTTTTGCAGATCTATACGAGCACCACGCAGATCTGGAGCACATGATTCATCATCCCGAGCATTTGCTGGACCCGGCCTATCTGCGCGAGCGCGCCGCCCTGATTCAGATGGACAAGGCAGGCGACCCCAAGCACGGCCTGCCTGGCCCCTCCGGCACGGTCTATGTCACCGCCGCCGACTCCAGCGGCATGATGGTGTCCCTGATCCAGTCCAACTACATGGGTTTTGGTTCCGGCGTGGTCGTTCCCGGCACCGGCATCAGCATGCAGAACCGTGGTCATGGCTTTACCCTGCGCCCCGGTCATGTGAATGAAGTGGCCGGTGGCAAGCGCCCTTCGCACACCATCATTCCGGCCTTTGCCATGAATGCCGATGGCACCCCTCAAATGTCTTTTGGTGTGATGGGTGGCCCATTCCAGTCACAAGGCCACATGCAAATGGCACTGCGTGTTCTGCTGTACGGTCAGAACCCGCAGGCCGCTGCCGATGCCCCACGCTGGCGCGTGACGGGTGGCCGTGGGGTGGCAGTAGAACCCACTTTCGATCCGGCGCTGGTTCAGGCCTTGCGCGAGCGCGGTCATGAAGTCGTCGTTGAACCCGGTAGCGGTGTGTTCGCCTTTGGCGGTGCACAACTGATTCTGCGTCAGGGCAATCATTACGTGGGCGGCTCCGACCCACGTAAAGATGGTCAGGTGGTGGCTTACTAAGCCTATTTGCCTTCCAGAGATCACTGCCACTTTCTGATTGGGGTCTGGATAAGAACATCCAGACCCCAAATACCTTTGGGCCTCCCTATCTCTATTCAGACAAACCACTCGACGAAACAAAGACACGCTCACCAAGGCCCCATCCCTTCAGCCCCCTTCAAGGCTCAGCCCGGTCCACCAAAGAGCCAGGCACAGCCCCCAAAGCAGACTCCAGCATCGACTTGGCTCACTAAACGTACACCGTGGTCAATATCTGACACTTTCCCTACACAAAGACTGTGTTTTTATCAGGTTTTCTTCAGCCAGACAGAATGACTGCTGTACCATCAAAAATTGCCGCTTCATACCCCGGAAGCGGTTTTCTATTTGTCTAAACGGCCCTGTCATCCAGAGGGCCGTACGCTGGAGCCCATTCGGTGCTGTCATTCTTTGAACGTCGATTAGATCCCTATCCCGAACAACACGTCGCCCCTCCTCCCAAAGGATTTTTCCCCTTCATCTGGGCCTGTACGAAAAATTCACGCGGCTGGATTGGCTTGATGACCGTAACCTCGATTGGCCTGTCGGCCTACGAGGCCATGCTGTTTGCCCTGCTCAGCTATATCGTGGACTGGCTGCCCTCGATTGAACCTGCCCAGTTCTGGAGCCAGCAGGGTGGCACGCTGTTGACCATTGCCGCTGTTCTGCTGGGCAGCGTCGTGCTGATCAGCCTGCATACGCTGGTCATGCACCAGGTACTGGCCATCAACTTCCCCATGCGCCTGCGTTGGCTGTTTCACAAGCTGATGCTGAATCAGAGCATGTCCTTTTACGCGGACGAGTTTGCCGGTCGCATCACCACCAAGATCATGCAAACCGCTCTGGCGGTGCGTGAAACTCTATTCATGGCCGTGGAAGTGGTCGTGGGCATGAGCGCCTACCTGATCGGTATTCTGATTCTGGCAGGCAGCTTTGACCGCCTGCTGATCCTGCCCTTCCTGCTCTGGCTGGTAGGCTACGCTTTGGCCTGCGTGTACTTTGTGCCCCGTCTGGGCAAAGTCGGGGCTGAACAGGCCGACGCCCGTGCGCTGATGACGGGCCGTATTACCGACGCCTACACCAATATCAACACGGTCAAGCTGTTTGCCCACACACGCCGTGAAGCTGACCATGCCAAGAACGCGATGCGCCGCTTCCAGGAAACCGGCCATGCCCAGATGCGTCTGATCAGCATGTTTGAAGTGACCAACCATGTGCTGGCTACTGTCTTGCTGATCAGTTCGGCAGGCCTGGCCTTGTACTTGTGGTCGATTGATCAATCCACAGCCGGTGTAGTGGCGGCCGTCATTGCCATGGCACTGCGTCTGTCCGGCCATTCCCATTGGCTGATGTGGGAGCTGACCAATCTGTTCGAGAACGTAGGCACGATTCAGGACGGCATCAATACCTTGACGCAAAAACCCACGGTGGTAGATGCTCCCGATGCCAAGCCCCTGCAAATCGAACAAGGTCGCATCGAATTCCAGGACGTGAGCTTTGCCTACCGCGATAAAAGCCGTCAGGTGATCGACAAGCTCAATCTGGTGATCAAGCCGGGCGAGCGCGTTGGTCTGATTGGCCGTTCTGGCGCGGGCAAGTCCACGTTGGTCAACCTGCTGCTGCGTTTCCATGATGTGGATAGCGGCACCATCCGCATTGATGGCCAGGACATTGCCCATGTCACGCAGGACAGTTTGCGTGCCGCCATTGGCATGGTGACGCAGGATACCTCCTTGCTGCACCGTTCCATGCGCGACAACATTCTGTATGGCCGCCCGGATGCCAACGACGAGCTGCTGCATATGGCCGTTGAGCGTGCCGCCGCTGCCGACTTCATCCCGCAGCTGCATGACCGCCAGGGCCGTGAGGGCCTGGAGGCGCATGTGGGCGAGCGCGGTGTGAAACTGTCTGGCGGCCAGCGTCAGCGTGTGGCAATTGCCCGCGTCATGCTGAAAGACGCCCCCATCCTGTTACTGGATGAAGCCACCAGCGCCCTGGACTCTGAAGTGGAAGCCGCCATCCAGGAAAGCCTCAACACCCTGATGCACGGCAAGACGGTAATAGCCATTGCCCACCGCCTGTCCACCATTGCGGCACTGGACCGCTTGATTGTGCTGGATCAGGGCCGCATCATCGAGCAAGGCAGCCACCAGGAATTGCTGGAAAAAGGTGGTTTGTATGCTCGTTTGTGGGCACGTCAAAGTGGTGGCTTCCTGGGAGAGACTGGCAAACAAGATAGTTAAAACGTGTCACTTGCTTGCAAAAAAAAACTGACGTTACATCTTTGTCCCATTAGAATTTCGAAAGATCAAACTTCGCCGTGCTTGCGGCGAAGTTTTTTTTCAACTTATTCAGCCCATACATAGAACAAGATTATGTTTTTAGTCTTCCCCGATTCCGCCGCCATTGCGGCACACCTGAGCGCCCGTCTTCAGGAAATTATTCGTCAGGATCCACAAGCGACTCTGGGTCTGGCAACCGGGGGGACCATGGAACCCGTCTACGCCCGTTTCGTACAGGACGTACGTGCCAATGGGCTGGATGTCTCCAAGATCAACAGCTTCAATCTGGATGAGTATGTGGGTCTGGCGGCAGCGCACGAGCAAAGTTACGCCTACTACATGCGCCAGCACCTGTTCGGCCAACTGCCTTTTGATGCCGCTCGTTTGCATCTGCCCAATGGCCTGACCCAAGAGCTGGAGCAGCACTGCCAGGACTACTCCGCCGCGATTGCGGCCAGTGGTGGTGTCGCCTTGCAATTGCTGGGCGTAGGCACCAACGGCCACATCGGCTTTAACGAACCGGGCACCCCTTTTGACAGCCGCACCCATGTGGTGGCCCTGTCCGAGCGCACCCGTATCGACAACAGCCGCTTTTTTGATTCCATGGACGAAGTGCCTGCATCGGCCATCACCATGGGGATTGCCGATATTCTGAGCGCCCGTGAAATTGCCCTGGTGGTCACCGGCGAGCACAAGGCTCGCACCATGCTCAATTACCAGGAAGGCGGTGTCACGCCCGAGCTGCCTTTCACAGCCTTGAAGCAGCACGCCAACACCCACATCCTGCTGGATGAGGCGGCTGCCAACCTGCTAGACCCCAGCCTCTGCCACCGTCCCCTGATCAGCCAGGCTGCCTGAGCCAGCTTGCCAGCCCCCGCCCAGTGCTCGGAAGAGCGCCGCGCGGGATTGCAGACGCGCCTGCATCAAACTGACGCGCACATCCTGAGCAGCGTACAAGGTACGCTGCGCATCCAGTAAAGACAGCAAGGTTTCCGAGCCAGAGCGATAACGTGCTTCGGCCAGTTGAAACGCCAGCCTGGCTTGCTCCCACTCCAGCTCCATAGTCTGCGCCTGGGCATCAAGGCTATGCAGTTGTGCCAGCACGCCTTCCACATCCATATAAGCTTGCACAATGGTCTGCCGATACTGCGCCAGCCATTCCTGCAAACGGGCGTCGCTCAAATCCTTGCCCGCCTCCAGACGACCGGCATTGAAGATAGGCGCCACCAGCCCGCTGATCAGGCTGTAGACCGGATGGCGCAAGCTTTCTTCCCAATGATTGCCCGATGCCCCTGCCCGCGCCCCCAAGGTCAGGCTGGGATACATGGCAGCGCGCGCCACATGCACATCGGCATGAGCCGCTGACAACTGGGCCTCGATGCGCGCAATATCAGGGCGCTGCGACAAGAGCTGTGAAGGCAGACCTGCTTCCAGCTCTGGTACCTGCAAGCTGGCAATATCCTCCTGCGGCTCGGGCATGATTTCAGTACGGCCCAACAGGGTCGCCAGCTCCACCCGCGTGCGAATGGCCTGTTCTTCAATCACAAACAATTTGCGCTGTTGCGAAGCCAGCAATTGGCGTTGCTGTGCCAGCTCCAAAGGCGAAGCCGCCCCCGCCTGCAAGCGTGCTTCCAGCAGGCTCAACAAGCGTTGCGCAACGGCCAGGTTTTGACGGGCAATGGCCACGCGCTGTTTGTCGCCCAAGGCTTGCAGGCTTAAATGCACCACCTGCGCCTGCACGCTGACACGCAGCACATCCAGCTCGTAATTCGCCGCCTGAGCCAGGAACACGGCACTGTTGGCCTGGGCACGATTGCGTCCCCACACATCCAGCTCGTAGCTCATGAACACACCGGCCACATATTGCGAGCGAGAGTCTCCATGCGAGGAAGAAAACGGCGCATCTCTTTGCGCAGACAGATTGCCCTGCAATTCCGGCAGCAAACTGGCTCCGGCCATGCGTGCCTGAGCCTGCGCCTGCAAGATCCGGGCCTGGGCCTGACGCAGCACCGCCACGTCCTTCAAGGCTTCCTGCATCAGGCTGTTCAAGCCGGGGCTGTTAAAGGCACGCCACCACTCCGGCTCTACCTGGGCCAGTACAGGACTGGGTGTCGCCTTGACTTGCTGTTGATACGCCTGGGGCAGCGTCGGCGGGGTCTTGTCCAGATCAGAGGACAAGGAGCCGCACGCTTGCAGCAGGAGCGTGCTCATGGCTCCTGCTATCCATCGGTAATGAGCCATGCTTACTCCCCTGCCAAAGCCTGAACGGGGTCCAGCGCGGCCGCCGTTCGTGCTGGCATATAGCCAAAAACCATGCCCGTCACCACGGCGCAGCCAAAGGCGCCCAAGGCCGCCCGCAAGGAAAACACCACATCTACTCCACCAAAAATCAAGCCAATACCCACTACAGCACCGGCCAGCACGCCCAGGCAACCGCCTGTAATCGTCAACAGAACCGCCTCAGTCAGAAACTGGCGCATGATGTCACTTTGCCGTGCACCGGTTGCCATGCGTATGCCAATTTCCCGCGTGCGTTCACGCACCGTCATCAACATTACGTTCATGACCCCGATGCCGCCCACCACCAAAGACACGGCGGCAATCAGGCCCAGCATCATGCTCATGGCCTGACGCGTGGAAGCCTCTGCCTGCAAGCGAGCCGCTGCATTCCCGATTGAAAAGTCTTCTCGCCCACCATGACGCTGTGTCAGCAACTGACGCATGTCTTGTTCCGCTTCCAGAACGGTGGAACTGTCCTGCGCATCAATCACCACATAGTCGGGCTGCGTCTGGGCCTGATACACACGGGCACGCGCCGCATGATAAGGCACAAACACCATATCGTCGTAAGCCTGCGCGCCCGAATCGGCACCGCGCTCCTGCATTACCCCGACCACCTCAAAAGGTGAATTGCCGATCAGGAGCTGCTGCCCCAACGGCACGTCCATATCGGGGAAGAATTGCTTGGCGGCACGATGTCCCAACACAACCAGGGGAGCCAGATCCCGGTCCTCGGCATCGGTGTAGTAGCGACCTTGTGCCAGCTGCCAGCGATGAATATCCGGCATGGTTTCATTGGCGGCAAACACATACACCTGGCGGTCCACGCTGCCACGCCGCACGGTAATCGGATCTCCAATCACCGGCATGACACGCCGTATCAACGGCAGCTCGCCAATCGCCTCCAGATCCTCTTCTGTCAGCTGTCCCTTGGCGACCCCATTGGGCGGTGATGAACTGCTCAAGTAAATGATCGTGGTCCCCATCGTGCCCATCTGATCCATGACACGTTGGCGAGCACCTTCGCCCACCGCCAGCATCACGATGACCGAGGCCACCCCGATGATCACGCCTAACAAGGTCAAGGCCGTGCGATGACGATTAATGAACATGCTGCGCAAGGCGCTGCGGGTAGCATCCTTGATCTCCGAAACCCAGGGCGAGCGGCGGTGCTCGGGCGGTGGTAAAGGCTGTTCAAGCTTGGGCTCGGTAGCCGTTTCTGGGCGGCTATCCGAGAGAATGCAGCCGTCACGAATTTCAATAATCCGGTCTGCCATCGCCGCGACTTCATGATCGTGCGTAATCAGGATAATGGTGTGGCCAGAGTTCGAGAGCTTGCGCAGCAAGGCCATCACTTCTGCACCACTGCGCGAGTCCAGCGCACCCGTGGGTTCGTCGGCCAGAATGACACGGCCACCATTCATCAAGGCGCGAGCAATCGACACCCGCTGCTGCTGGCCGCCAGACAACTGATTGGGCCGGTTATCCAGCTTGTCCGCCAGACCCAAGCTACTGAGCAACTCTGCGGCGCGTGCCACGCGCGCGCCCTCATCCATTCCCGCGTAAATGGCAGGCATCTGGACATTTTCACTGGCGCTTTCAGTCGGAATCAGGTGATAGCCCTGAAAGACAAAACCAAAGGTCTCACGGCGCAACTGAGCCAGTTCATCAGGACTGAGCTGTGCGACATCCCGACCTTGAAAAAGATAGGTGCCGCTGCTGGGTTTATCCAGACAACCCAGCAGATTCATCAGTGTCGATTTACCGGACCCCGAGGCCCCCACAATCGCCACAAACTCGCCCGGCTCAATACTCAAGCTGACATCGAACAGAACTTGCACAGCAGGCTTAGTGCTGGGCGGGCCGCCATAGATACGGTTAATGTCCCGCAGCTCAATCAAAGGAGGTGCAGCCCCTACCATTGCAGCCACCGCCAGCCACGCTCAGGAGTGAGCACCGCCAGAACAACGTGCTCTCCTTTAGCCAGCCCGTTCACGACTTGTACCTGGTGACGATTGCGCACTCCCAGGTCGACCGGCTTTTCCTGCACCTTGCCCCGCTCCAGCACCGGCACCGTAAAAGCATCAGGACCACGATCAGGGTCTGGGCGTAAAGCCACCAGGGGTATCAGTAAGGCCTGGTCGGCACGATCAATCTCAAACAGCACCTGCGCCGTCATCTGCGGCATCAATTCGCCGTCTTCATTGGCCACATCAAACAGCACCGTATACATGATGGCCTGTGTGGCAGTCGGTGCCGCCGCCGTGCTTTCATCCTGAGTGCTGCCCTCTGGCGCAGGCATGATTTGGCGAACCTTGGCCTGCCATTGACGCGCCCGCGTTTCGCCCTGCTCCCCCAAGGTTGTAAAGGTAACGCTCATACCGGGCTTGATACGACGAATGTCAGCCTCAGACACGCTGGTCCACACCGTCATGGTGCTCAGGTCTGCAATGCGCAGAATATTGGGAGTTTGATACGTGGCATTCAGCGTCTGACCTTCACGAGCCTGCACGCCAATGACCGTGCCACTCATGGGCGCGTAAATGCGCGTATAGCCCAAGCGTGCCTCATCGGCTTTCAGCGTGGCCTGAGTCTGCTCCATCTGCGCTTGTACATGCGCTACCCGAGCCTGCGCAGTCGCCAGATTGGCTTGGGCAATCTGAATATCTTCCTGACGGCTGGCCTGCTGGCGCTCCAGTTGACGCTGGCGAGCCAATTGCTGACGCGCCAACAAAAGCTGAGCCTGCTGCTCGGCCAACTGGGCCCGGAACGCAGCCAAGGAAGCGCGGCCTGCATCGACGGTGGCTTGCTGCACACTGGGATCGATTTCCACCAGCAACTGGCCCTGCTCAACCTGATCGCCCGGCGCAACCGGCAAAGCCGTAATCTGCCCGGACACCTGCGCACCCACGTCCACATAGCGACTGGGCTTCAAAGTTCCCACCGCAGCAACGGTAGCGCGTATATCACTTTGCTCCACGGCCACCGTTTCAAACTGCTCTGAAGAACGCCCGGCCTGTGCGGCAAGCGCCCCCAGCACCAGCACCGCCACCAGGGCCAACGCCCAGCGGCGCTTTACTGCTTTGGACTTCATAACTAATCCCAAAAAACCGTAGATCTGCACCCGCCGTATCATGCGCGGCAGGTGATCAAAAAAACAAAAGTGGTCAAGAAGGCAGGTACTTGCTTAGACCAAAACCGGCTCCACGCTACTTAGCAGACAAGGAGGTTCCCACCTAAACGGTGCAGTCAAGCGGACAGGGCAAGAGGTCCTTTTTCAGGCCTTCCTTATAAAGACGTTTGAGAGCCCACTTTCCGGACATTTATTTTGTAAAAGTTATAGCGATGGGCTTGAGATAAGGGCGTCAAACACTTGCTGGACGCCCTATGTGGTGGAGAACAGGCAGAAGTGTGCCCCCTGCCCGGTCCTTTCCTTAAAACTCCGCCGAGACACTCAGCATGAACGTGCGTGGCTGCGACAAGACCAGATAGCCATTATTGGGATAGCCACCGACCGAAGCCCAATACGCCGTATCGGCCACATTCTCGACACTGGCCCTGAACGTCATGGGCACACCGGAAATCTTGCGCTGATAGCTGGCCCCCAGATCCCAACGCACCCAACCTGGCACACGGATCGCATTGGCCGAATCCGCGTAACGGGCACCGGTTGCCAGCAACTGCGTATCCAGCGACAAGCCTGTCACCTGCGGCACATCCCAGGTTAGGCCCAGAGACTGCCTTGCCAACGCGGCACGCCAATCACGCGCTGACCTTCACTCAGCGGGTCACCCGTGTTTTTCTGCTTGGTGTCCAAGGCGGTCACCCCACCCAGAATGCGCAGGGAGTCCGTCAACTGGCCGTAGAAGCTCAGCTCCAACCCGTCATGGCGATCCTTGCCCGCTTCCACAAAGCGCAGATCGTCGTTCACCACACCACGCGGTTTGGTCGTGGTGAAGAAGGTCAGCCCACCGCCCATGGAACCGTTGTCGTACTTGATTCCCAGCTCTTTTTGCTTGGCCACAAAGGCCGACAAGCGCTGCCCGGCGTTTTGAACCGGCTGATTGTTAAAGCGAGTCGGTGCCAGATCGCCTTGCGCCAGGCTTTCCGTGTAGTTGCCGTACAAAGCCCATTCATCAGTCAGCTTGAACACCACACCCGCAGCAGGGCTGGTGTGCTGCTGACGATCTTTACGCTGTAAGGCCTGGGTGCCATAGTCATAGCTGCGCGTTTCCATGATTTGATGGCGCAGCCCCAACATGACTTCCAGCCTGTCATCCCAGAGATACATCAGATCGCCCAGGGTATAACTGGTCAGTTTGGTGCGTCCCACCAAAGCGGGTGAACCCAAATCTCCCCCGGTATAAGCGAAGGGTGACAAGGCGTGATTCACAGGATCATAAAGATTACTTTCCTGCACGCTACCCATAGCCCAGGCATTTTTCTCTTTGTGGTCATACAAAGAAGCAGCAGCGACCAGCTCATGCAACACAGGCCCGGTCTCAAAACTGGCTCGCAAACCCAACTCGCCTGTTTTCACGTCATCACGTCGGGAATTGTTGAAACGCGAGAAGGTGGTTTTTCCAGAAACGGCATCCGTTACCGTCTGAGTCGCAAGCTGATTTTTTTCCTTGCCATCTTTCATACCGAAAGCAGCCCACAGGGTCATGGAATCATTCAGATCATATTCCCCGCGTACCGTCCCAAAAATGGTTTTCTCATTAGAGTAGGTCCAGGGCTGGGCGAAGTTGCGCGTGTGCGAAGGCAAGCCCGGCAAAGCGGACAAGCCCGCCTTTAAAGCCACATTAGGCCGGACTTCACGCAGCTTATGTTCTTGATAGCCCAAGTCCGCCGACAAACGTACACGCTCACCACGCCAATCCACCCCTACTGTGTACAGGTCCAGACTGGTGTGCTCATTGTCGACCGCCGTATCACCACTGCGTTTGATGGCATTGATACGAATGCCTGCCGCATCATCGGCAAAACGACGCGCAATATCCGCCTTGATCTGGCTTTGCCCGCCACTGCCATAACCTGCACCGACCTTGGTCAGCGGGCTCTCGCCAGCCCGTTTGGGCAGCACATTGATCGTGCCCCCAATACCACCGCCGGAAGGCGCGGCACCGTACAGAAAGCCACCTGCGCCATGCAGCACTTCAATACGCTCGGCCAGTTCGGCAGCCGTCGCTTGCCGGGGCAGCAAACCAAACAAACCGTTGTAGGCAATATCATCGGACGCCGTCAAAAAGCCCCGAATGAAAAAACTTTCCTGAAAATTGCCAAAACCACGGGCCACGCGCACGGAAGGATCATGGCGCACCACATCGGCTACGGTCGACGCCTGCAATTGCTCGATATAGCGGCTGGTGTAGCTATTGACGCTGAAAGGCGAGTCCATGTTTTCAAGAGAACCCAATATCCCCACTCGCCCGCCGCTGGCGACCTGACCGCCCGCATACTCCGGCAACAAGCCCTGACGCGACGCATCCGCACTGGCATTAACGGTAATGGTGGACAACTCCTGCGGCTGGGCAACATCCCTCTGGTCTTGCGCCTGAGCCTGACAATGAAGAGCAAACAGAGACAGGACAAGAGAGCGTCCCAGGCAAGGCTTGAATAAGCTGGTCATCACGATTACCTATCAAGCCTTGATGTTCTTCAGGTCAATACGCACCACACTTTCGCGCTTGCTGGCTTTGTACTGCGGAGTGGAAGGAGCTTTAACGGTGACGTACAACTGGCTATCCGGGCCCAGCTCCAGGCTGTTGGGGTTATCAGGCAAGTTGTATTGCGCCTTGATCGCATAGCTGCCGCCATCCAGCACAGACACTTTGCCTTGCTCGCGGTGAGTCAAATACAGCTCGTCGCGATCAGCGTTATACAAGACATCCATGGCATCCCCCACCGGCAGTTCCTGCAGCAATTTGCCGTTGCGGGCATCCAGCACATACACGGTTTTCTGGTCTTTGGTCTCGGTCACGTACAGACGATTGCGGCTGGAATCCAGCGCAAAATTCAAGAGCAAGGCGGGTTTGGCGCCAGCCGGTTTCCAGCGCTGTTCGATCTTGTTGGTTTGGGTATTGATCACCATCACTTCGCCGTCGCCATTGGCGGCATACAGACGATGCGATCCCGAATCTATCAGCAGACCGGTCACCCATTTGCCTGCGTTTTCAATGGTGTCGATCAGTTCCAGATTACGATCATCCAGCACCCAGATCACGGCCGGCGCACCTACGGCCCCCACATACACACGGCCTTGCTGGGGGTCGTGACGAATCGTGCGCGGCCCCATTTTGGTGTCATCAAAACTGGTATTGCTAAAGCGGACTCGCTCCAGGCTCCCGTCCTCTTTCAGCTCAACTTTGGAGACGGCAGCAGCCAGACTATTGGTGACGTACAGGGTGTCGCCCGACGCGTTCGTCGCCAGGCCGAAGTTACTTTCATCGGTATAAATCGTCCCCTTTACATCCAGAGTGATGGGGTCCAGTTTATAGATCACACCACCCCGAACCGAAGGCGCACGCTCTGCCGAGGCCACATACAAGGACTTATCAAACGGGCTGTAAACCGTTTGATAAACCCCGTAAGCCAGATCCTTGCGCAAAGCCCCTTCTGCCGTAATTGACGTCTTTTGCGCCAGCTCCGGCGTCAAGGGCAGCGAGACCGACTCGGACGGCTGGGCATGGGCAAAAGATCCGGCACTTAGCAAAGCGGCAGACAAGACAGACAAAGCAAGGCGACGTGTGAACATTTCAATATCCCGTGTTAGAAATAGAAGTGATTATCATTTGTATTATTGCATTAAGCACTTCCATGCTCAAAATCGGGATATCCCTGCACCTTAAGGAGAAACACGCGGGACTAAATCAGCCGCTTCCCTATCCCCCACTTGACTGCCCTCGCTACAATATCGACTCAGCCGCCTTCTGGGCGGCCTTGTTGTTGAATTCCCTGACCTGTACTGCGCTATGACTTCTGCTGCCGATCTGTCCGCCCACACGCCCATGATGCGTCAATACCTTCAGCTCAAAGCGGAGGCTGGCTCGCATCTGCTGTTCTATCGGATGGGGGACTTCTATGAGATGTTCTACGCCGATGCCGAACGCGGCGCACGCCTGCTGAACCTGACGCTGACCAAGCGCGGTTCCTCCAACGGCGAGCCTATCCCCATGGCTGGTGTGCCTTTTCACGCCATGGAAGGTTATCTGGCGCGTTTGGTGGCCTTGGGCGAATCCGTCGCCATCTGTGAGCAGGTCGGTGACCCGGCTGCCAGCAAAGGTCCGGTCGAGCGCAAGATCATGCGTGTGGTCACCCCCGGCACACTGACGGATGACGCCTTGTTGCCTCCCAAGGCAGACCGCCTGATTGCCGCCTGCACACTGATCAAGGTGCAACGTCAGGAAATGGTGGGGCTGGCCTGGATGAACCTGGCCAGTGGCGAGTTTCTGGTCAGCCAGTGCGAACCGGACATGCTGGATACGGAACTGAATCGTATCGGCCCGGTAGAACTGGTCTATCCCGAATCGCTGCGCCCTGCCCCGGAACTGCCGCAAGCCAGTTGCCACACCCTGCCGGATTGGCACTTTGCACAGGACGGTTCACGCGAAACCTTGCTGGACCATTTTGACCTGGATTCTTTAGCCAGCTTTGGTCTGGACGATCTGCCTGCGGCGACGGCGGCAGCCGGAGCCTTGCTGCGTTATGTCGGCAGCACACAATCTCAGTCCCTGGTCCACATCACCGCTATCCGCGTTCAGCACAGCTCGGACTTTCTGGTGCTGGATGCCGTCACGCGCAAGAATCTGGAAATTACCGAAACCATTAGCGGTGAAACCAGCCCAACCCTGTTCTCCACGCTGGATCATTGCCAGACCCCTATGGGCAGCCGTTTGCTGCGCCGCTGGCTGCATCACCCCTTGCGCTTGAACCACGCCGTTCAGCAGCGTCAGGATGTGGTGTCCCTGTTCTTCCAAACCCAGCAAAGCGCCAGCTTGAATGCAGGCGATCCTTTGGGTGTGCTGCGCCATGCCCTGCGCCGCTTCCCGGACCTGGAGCGTATTGCCACGCGTATTTCGCTACGCAGCGTGCGTCCTCGGGAGCTGGCCAGCTTGCGCGATGCGCTGGTGACACTGCCTGAACTACGTCGGGAGCTGGAACAGAACTTTGCTCAGTCTGAACACTTGCATGGGCATTTGTTAAGTCTGGCTCTGGACCCGGAGCTGGCTTCCTTGCTGCAGTCTGCCATCGCCTCCGAGCCCGCCTTGCTGATACGCGATGGTGGTGTCATTGCCGATGGCTACGATGCGGATCTGGACGAGCTACGCAGCCTGGCCAGCGATAGCGGCGATGTGCTGGTGAAGATCGAAGCCCGCGAACGCGAGCGCACCGGCATTGCTACCTTGCGCGTCGAATACAACCGTGTGCATGGTTTCTTTATTGAAGTCAGTCGCGGTCAGGCCGACAAGGTACCCGACGACTACCGCCGCCGCCAGACACTGAAAAATGCCGAGCGCTTCATCACGCCTGAATTGAAAGAGTGGGAGGACAAGGTCCTGTCCGCCAAGGACCGCAGTCTGAGCCGCGAGAAGTTCCTGTTCGATGAATTGCTGGACAAGCTGCAAAGCTATGCAGGCCCCTTGGCCTTGTGCTCCAGCGCCCTGGCCGAACTGGATACCCTGTCCTCCCTGGCCTTGCACGCACTGGACAATAATTGGGTCGCCCCCGAGCTGACCGAGCAGGCTGGTATCTGGATTGAAGCAGGCCGTCACCCTGTGGTGGAGCACAGCATCGAGCGCTTCACGCCCAACCATTGTGAAATGCACGCGCAGCGTCGCATGTTGCTGATTACCGGCCCGAATATGGGCGGTAAATCCACCTATATGCGTCAGGTTGCCCTGATTGCCTTGCTGGCCCGCATTGGTAGTTTCGTACCGGCAAGCACAGCCCGTATCGGCCAGATCGACCGCATCTTTACCCGTATCGGTGCGGCTGATGACCTGGCCGGTGGCCGCTCCACCTTCATGATGGAAATGACTGAAGCAGCAGCTATTCTGGCCGGCGCCACCCCTTACAGCCTGGTACTGATGGATGAAATTGGCCGCGGTACTTCCACCTATGATGGTCTGGCCCTGGCCTGGTCTATCGCGCATCGCTTGCTCAGCCACAATCAGGCACTGACCCTGTTTGCCACGCACTATTTCGAGATCACACGCCTGCCCAACGAATTGCCTGCCGCAGCCAACGTGCACTTGGCCGCCGCAGAATCGGCTTCAGGCATTGTGTTCCTGCACGAAGTTCAGGAAGGCCCCGCCAGCCGCAGCTACGGGATTCAAGTTGCACAACGTGCCGGCATTCCCTCTGCGGTCATCCGTCAGGCCAGTCGCGAGCTAAGCCGTCTGGAAGCACAAAACGATCCTAGCGCACAGTTGGATTTGTTCAATGCAGGCAGCGCTCCGGAAGCCACGGTCGCCGAGCCTGATCCGACCACAGAAAAAGCACTGGACCTGCTGGATCAGTTCAAGCAACTGGATGTGGATGACCTGAGCGCACGCGACGCCCTGGATTTGCTGTACCGCTGGAAAAAAGAGATGAAGGCGACGGGTTAAACAGTCCAGAAGGGAGCCCAAGAGGCTCCTTTTTTTATGTGGTTTTCCGAGGACCGTTGGCGAGCAGATCGACAATCAATCATTCTTAGCCCCCCCACCGTGAGTCAATCACTCTATATCGCAAGTATTTCTCTGGATTCTTTGCGCTGGATACGCCTGATACGCAGGCTAGCCATACACCGGGACAGGCCGGATCAGTTAAGCTACGGGCTAATTTAATTCTTGTTCGGGCAGTCCATGACTATCGACCAGCCATTGACCCTTTTGGGCGGCATCAGCGCGCATGAGTTCATGCAAACCTACTGGCAACGCAAACCTTTATTGATACGCGGCGCCATCCCTAATTTCAAGCACTCGCTGAGCATAGACAATATCCGCGAGCTGGTAATGCGTGAAGAAGTCGAGTCGCGCCTGATCATCCATGACGGCGAAGACTGGGAAATGGAAACCGGGCCTTTTGACGAGCTGCCGCCCGCCTCGCAGCCCAACTGGACCGCCCTGGCACAAAGCGTGGATCTGCACGACGACAACACCGCCGCCCTGATGCGTCAGTTCCGCTTCATTGGCGATGCCCGTCTGGACGACGCCATGATCAGCATTGCTTCAGACGGCGGTGGCGTAGGCCCACACTTCGACAGCTACGATGTGTTCCTGCTGCAAGCCCACGGCAAGCGTCACTGGCGTATCAGCCAGCAAAAAGACCTGAGCCTGGTGCCCGACCTGCCCTTGAAGATTCTGCGCAATTTCCAGGTAGAAGAAGAGTTCACGCTGGAACCCGGCGACATGCTGTATCTGCCCCCGCACGTGGCACATGACGGGATTGCAATGGGCGACTGCATGACGATTTCCATCGGCTTTCGCTCGCCTACCCAGGCAACGCTGGCCCGTGGTTTGATGGATGCCGCCTCGGATCAGTTGGCCGCCGCCAGTGGCGAAGGCTTTGGCTTGTATGCCGACCCACCGATGCCCATGCCCGAGAGCCTGCAGCAGCGCTACACCGACCCGGATGCCCAGGCCAGCACCACACCTGCCGCCTTGCCGGAGAAGCTTGTTCAGAAGTCGCTGGATGCCTTGAACGCCATTCGTTTTGACGAAGCATTGGCCTCACGGTTCCTGGGCGTCTGGCTGACCGAATTGCCCAGTAATAGCTGGTTCGACATTGCCGAAGACCCGGTTGATCTGCATGACCCCGAGCTGCCTGCAGGCCGCTTGGCTTTAGATCGCTGCTCGCGCATGATGTATCGCGGCGATGAGCTGTATATCAACGGTGAGGTCGCCCCCTGCCCCGCCAGCCCGGCCCTGAAACAATTGGCTGACCAACGTGAACTCTTGATCCCCAGCGACAGTTTCGAAGCCCTGGATGAAGATGAACGCGAAATGCTGAATGCCTGGCTGGATGACGGCTGGCTGCAGTTCAAGGAAAACTGAGCACTGAGCCACTAACTCTGGCGAGTTCAGAAAAGAAGCGGGGCAGCTTGCAGGCTGCTTCGCTTTTTTATTGCTAACACCTCAGGAATCGAAAAACCGATACATTTGCCGGTTGCAGTTGCAGTTGCAGTTGCAGTTGCAGTTGCAGTTGCAGTTGCAGTTGCCACAGTATTTTATTCACGCCATCCAGCAAGAAAAAGCACTATCATGAACAACGCGATTCACAAGACGAGCAATTCGTCATAAAGCCACCATTAGTGGCTTTGCAGCCGAGCTTCAATCCAGCTCGGGCCACATTCAAAATCACGTAGCCACCCCACTCAATCTAGTCAGGCACCTACCCAACCCAAAAGTGGTCTGCCCTACACCCAAAAAGCGTCCTATCTGGCCAGTCCATTTAATCGCTATAAATAGTGCTCGTTTGTCATCTCTCCTTTTGGAAAGCGCAGAGCACTATGTCTACCTCCCGATCGACCTCATCCTCTCTAGTCAGCGACCTGATCCCGCCTATCGTGGCCGGCCTGATCTCGGTCATCGTCAACTACGGCGGCACCTTTATTCTGGTTTTCCAGGCCGCCAAAGTAGCCGGCCTCAGCCCTGAGCTGACCGCCTCCTGGGTCTGGTCAATTTCCATTGGCGTGGGTGTTACCGGTTTGCTCTTGAGCTGGGTTTCGCGCGAACCCATCATCACCGCCTGGTCCACGCCCGCCGCTGCATTTCTGGTTACGGCTCTGGCCACCACGCCATATGAAGAAGCCGTCGGCGCCTACCTGATCTCGGCAGCGGCCTTTGTGGTCCTGGGCCTGTCCTCCTACTTCGAGCGCCTGATCCGTCTGATCCCCAACGGCATCGCTGCCGGTCTGCTGGCCGGCATTCTGCTGCAATTTGGCATTGGCGCATTTGGCAGCATGACACTGGACCCGAAACTGGCAGGTCTGCTGATTCTGGCCTACCTGATCATCAAACGCTTTTCCGCACGCTACGCAGTGGTCGGCATTCTGATCCTGGGCCTGAGCTTTCTGCTGCTGGAGCATCGCGTAGACCTGAGTGGCCTGAAACTGGAACTGGCCGCGCCGGTATTCACCATGCCAGTATTCACCCTGAATGCCTTGCTAAGCGTCGCCTTGCCCTTATTCCTGATCACGCTGACCGGCCAATACATGCCCGGCATGCTGGTCCTGCGTAACGACGGTTTTCGTACCAGTGCCAACCCAATTGTCTGGGTGACAGGACTGGGTTCGTTGATCATGGCTCCCTTTGGCTCCCATGCCATGAACGTAGCCGCCATTACCGCCGCTATCTGCACCGGGCCAGAGGCGCACCAGGATCCTTCCAAACGCTGGGTTGCCGGGATTGCCGCCGGTGTGTTCTACATTCTGGTTGGCGTTTTCGGAGTAACCCTGGCCGCTGTGTTCATGGCCTTCCCTGCGAGCTTTATTACCACGCTGGCGGGCTTGGCTTTGCTGGGCACCATTGGCGGCAGCCTGGCGGGAGCCATGGCAGACGTCAAATCGCGTGAAGCAGCCTTGATTACCTTTTTGGCATCAGCCGCCAATATCACCCTGTTCGGGATTGGCGGGGCTTTCTGGGGCCTGGTGATCGGTCTGCTGGCGTACTTTATTTTGAATGGAAAGTTGCCGCAGCGTAAAACGGAAAAGCTGGGTACTGAGGGGCTTCCGGCGGCGTCTGATGCTCGGTAACTCATAAAAACCCATTCAGGCCAGAACAGAGTTTCTGGCCTGAATGGCAAGAACATTCCCCTTGCCCATGCAGGATTACTGCCTTGAATACCACTGATTTTATTGTAAAAACTAGTCACAAAAAACCCATCAATAAGCACTATAAACCTGCAACTTAGCCCTACTGCAGGCAAAAAACCCTGTAAGAATTAATAGACACAATCTATTGACTGCCTCTTCCACGCTCAAGTGCTAGCCTGCGCTGGCTTTGATCTTCAGGAAACGGTGTCATGTTTGGCGATTTCGATCTTGCGTCACCCTATGCGGCTTATGCCCGTCTTCGTCAGGGGCCGCCTTTGGTTTGGGATGCGGATTTCTGCGGTGGGGCGTGGTTAGTTCATAGGCACAGCGATGTACAAGCTGCCCTGCGCAATCCCGATTTAAGCGTGCGGCGTGTTGGCGGGTGGGTGGCCCAGGCTGGCGCTGATCCATCCCCTCGTTTGCAAGCCTTCAAGGCCTTGATGGCCAGGACACTGGTCTTTCTGGACCGCCCCCGTCACACACGCGTCAGACGAGTAGTGAATGCGGCTTTTAGTGCGAAGGCTTTGGAAACCCTGCACAGCACGATTGAAAAGCGCGTTGCGCACATCCACCTGGAGTTAAAAGCCAAGCTGCGGCACGGATCTGCGGATCTGGTTGATGAGGTCTGTCGCCCGCTCCCCGCCTTGGTCATGATGGACGTGCTCGGTTTGCAGCACCTGCCTTTGTCTGTTTTTCAGGCCTGGTCAGAGCAACTGGCAGGTTTTATCGGACAAGCCACGCCGGATATGCCTTTGCTAAGAAGCACTCAGGACGCCTTGCTGGATATGGCTGACTTTCTAGGCAACGGTGCCAATCTGCAAGAAGGCGGGTTGGCCTGGCGGCTTTTGCATGATGAGCAGCCTTCCCTTCAAGGCAGGCGCGAGCGCTTGGCACAGTCCTGTATGTTGCTCTTTGCAGGTTATGAAACCTCCCGGCATCTGCTTAGCTCCCTGTTTCAAACACTGCTGGCCGACTCCACAACGCTGCAGGACTTGCTATCGAATCCGCAGAAAATTCCTGCCGCGATCAAAGAAGTGCTGCGTCACGACAGCCCGATTCAGTACACAGCCAGACGTTTGATGCATGACCAGCACTGGCATGGTCAGCATTTGCGCAAGGGACAGTTGCTGCTTTTGCTCTTGGGCGCTGCCAACCGCGATCCGGCGGTGTTTGCCAATCCCGACGATCTGGACTTCAGCCGCAACAATCAGGCCGAGCTATCCATGGGACACGGAATTCATCATTGCCTGGGAGCCGGTTTGGTGCAGCTGGAAGCCAAGCTCGTACTTGAGCAATTCCTGCCTTTGCTCCCTCGCCTGCAATGGACGCAAGGTGAGCGTATTCGGCTCCCCGCCTATCGGGGCTGGAACCGCTTGCCGGTTCAATACCGGGCGGCACAGTCATGAGTGCTTTTCTCGTTCATCTGGATCAACAACTGGAAACTTTGAAGACCAGGAAACTGTGGCGCCACAGAGCAATCAGCCGCCCCTTGCCAAACGCCCATATCGAACGCAATGGCCAGGTCTTGCTGAATTTCGCCAGCAATGACTATCTGGGCCTTAGTCAGCATCCACAACTCAAACGGCTAGAAGCACAAGACGTCGCCGGAGCGACGGCATCCCCGCTGATTTGTGGGCATCATGCGCTGGCTCAAGCACTGGAGCAGGAGCTGGCTGAATGGAGCGGCTTCGAGGCCAGCCGTCTTTTTGTCAGCGGTTATCAAGCCAGCTTGGGCGTGATTCCCGCGCTGATCGGAACGGGCGACACGATCTTTTGTGACAGGCTGAACCACGCCAGCCTGATTGATGCCAGCCGCCTATCCGGCGCTCGTTTACGTGTCTATCCCCATAGGGATATGGCACGGCTGGATGATTTGCTCGGCAGGCCAACACCAGGCTTCAAACTGGTGATCTCGGACAGCCTGTTCAGCATGGACGGGACAATAGCCCCGGTCGATGAGCTGATCGCCTTATGCGAACGCCACGATGCCTTGCTGTATCTGGACGATGCACATGGTCTGGGAATTTTGGGTGAGAACGGACGCGGAGCGCCTGAGCATTTCCAGCTCACGACCACGCAGCGGCGACGTCTTATTTATCTGGGGACGTTTGGCAAGGCGGCCGGTCAGGGTGGTGCATTTATTGCCTGCTCCCGCAAGCTGGCCGACTGGTTCACGCAATCCGCCCGCAGCTATGTGTACAGCACCGGCTTGGCCCCGGCGCATTGTGCGTCCTTGCTGGCCTGTCTGCAACTGATCAAACAAGCCCAGCCCCAGCGGACCTTGTTGAAAGAGCATATCCAGACGCTGCAAACCTTGAGCCAGGATCTGCCCTGGCGTCTAGCTCCCTCCGATACGCCCGTGCAAAGCCTGTTGATTGGCGAGGTAGAACCTGCTTTGCAACTGGCCGAAACCCTCCTGCAAAAAGGTATTTGGGCACCGGCCATACGCCCGCCTACCGTTCCCCGCCATCAAGCCCGATTACGCATATCCCTGTCTGCCGCCCACCGGCAACAGGACATTGAAAAACTAGTCCAGGCACTACATGAAGCCGCCCACTCTTTACGGTGATTTGCCATGAACTCAAACTCCTTTCCCCCTTTGGCCCAACGCAGCCTGCAAGCGGTCTGGCATCCTTGCACTCAAATGCAGCATCACGATCAAGGCGTGCCGCTACTGGCAATCAAACGCGCCCAAGGCGCCTGGCTTCATGATGCCGACGGCAACGCCTATCTGGACGCTATCAGCTCCTGGTGGGTGAATCTGTTTGGCCATAGCCACCCGCATCTGGTGCAAGCCATTAGCGATCAGGTTCAGCAACTGGATCACATCATGCTCTGCGGCCTGACCCATGAGCCGGTTGTGCAGCTTTCCGAACGATTGGCCGCCTTGAGCAGCCATCGTTTAGGGCATGCTTTTTATGCCAGCGACGGTGCTTCCGCGGTTGAGATTGCCCTGAAGCTGAGCGTGCACTACTGGCGCAACCAAGGCCAGGAACACAAGCACCGCTTTGTAGGCATCGCGCAGGGATACCACGGCGAAACACTGGGTGCTCTGGCCGTGACCGACGTGCCCTTGTTTCGGGAAAACTACGGCACACAACTGGGCCAGCAATACACCGCAGCCAGCCCCGATCTGCGTCAAGCCACTAGCCCGGACGAACACACGCAGGTCACCGAAAACGCACTGCACTCGCTGGAGCAGATTCTGGATGGTCATCAGGACATTGCCGCCGTCATTCTGGAGCCGCTAGTGCAATGTGCGGCTGGCATGCACATGCACTCCCCCGACTATCTACGCGGCGTGCGCGAGCTGTGTGACCGCTATCAGGTGCATTTGATTCTGGACGAGATTGCCGTGGGTTGCGGCCGTACCGGCACGTTCTTTGCCTGCGAGCAGGCCGGTATCTGGCCTGACCTGCTGTGCTTGTCCAAGGGAATTACCGGCGGCACGCTGCCCTTGTCCGTAGTGCTATCCAGCCCCTCGATTTATCAAGGGTTTTATGACCAGGACTTGCGCAGGGGCTTTCTGCATTCCCATTCTTATACCGGCAATCCCCTGGCCTGCCGAGCCGCGCTGGCCACGCTGGACTTGTTCCAGCAATACCCCGTCTACGAGCTGCAAAAAACGCTGGGACAAGCTCTTGATGAAGGTTTGCATAGACTGAACCGGCACTATCCCAAGATGCAGCATCTGCGCCGCTGCGGGGTAATCTGGGCCTTTGATCTGGACACAGGCCCAGCTCGCTACGATCACCAGGGCTTTGCCCGGCGCTTTTACCGCTCTGCTTTGCAGCAGGGATTGATGCTACGCCCTATCGGCAATACGGTGTACCTGATGCCCGGCTATCTCTGGGGCACAAAAGAGGTGGAGCATTGCCTGCATGGGCTGGGTCGTCTGCTGAAGGAATACGCATGAGGGCCTGCTTTGTGACGGGCACCGATACGGAAATTGGCAAAACGCTGATCAGCTCGGCTTTACTTCATTTACTAAGCCAAAGCGGCGCGCGCACGCTCGGCATCAAACCCATTGCTTCGGGGGCCGTAGAGGTAGAAGGACGTTTACAGAACGAAGATGTGGATGCACTGGCGCGGCATTCCAGCCTGAAGCTCGCTCCCGAAACCCTGACACCGTACTTGTTTAAGCCCGCTGCGGCACCCCATATTCTGGCTGAACAAGCAGGAATCGAAATAGACCCGGCTCTGATCAAAACAACGGTTCAAACAGTGGCGAAGCAGGCCGATTATGCAATCGTTGAAGGAGTAGGAGGCTTCATGCTGCCCTTGGGGCAAGGGCGGACAGGCGTAGATTTAGCGCAAGTCTTGCAACTACCTGTGGTGCTGGTTATCGGTCTACGTTTGGGTGCCTTGAATCACGCTTTGCTGACGGTTCAAGCCATACGCGCCAGCGGCTTGAACTTGCTGGGCTGGGTCGTCAACCACATAGCGCCGGAGATGAGTTATGCCCAGGAGAACCTGCAAACGCTGCATGACTATCTGCCGAGCCCTTGCCTGGGTGTCATTCCCAGATTGGAAGCCACAACACTGGATGAGCGTATCCAGCAAGCTGCGCAATATTTACGCTCGCCTTGGGAAGATAGAGAATAGGCCTTTGGACAGGGCTTATAGAAAGTAGCTACCTACACTCCCCAGAAACGCCACGCCTAGCAGTAGACACACGGCGCCACCCAAGGCAAAGCGCAAGGCCGGGTTGGTGGACCAGGCGTCCAAACAGCTATTTAGCAAACGTTGACGCCATGTCCCCAACCCTGCCGCGCCTGCGGCTTGCCGGGAGTTTGCACGCAAACGACTCAGATGCTCCTCGCTGATTCCATCCATGGCTTCCCACTCCAGCTTCCAGCGCAAGAAGGCGGCCTGATGCTCGGGATCAATGGACAACCAGGCCCGGAAAGCAGACTGGCTGCGGGCATCGTTCTGATGTTTGTGGTCGTGCTGTTTGAGCAGCCAGCTCAAGGCCTGCTCATCAATGTGCTGCATGTGTTCGTCCTTAGACATACGAACCAGCCGGACGCGGCACTGCCCCGTCCGCCCGATTGAGCGGTGCCGGATTATGGCGGCACGCCAACATGGCCATGCGGATATAGTGCTCAACCACTTGAGGGCTGGTGCCCATGCGTGTCGCAATTTCTTTGTAGTTCAGGCCCTCGAAGCGATGCAGCACAAAGGCTTCACGACGACGACGAGGCAAGGCCTCGATCATGGCCAGCATACGAGCACCCGGTTCTGAAGGAGCGTGAGCAGAGGCTTGTGTGCCACGCAGCATACGCAGGCAAAAACTTAAACCGTTACGGCAAAACGATTTCAGCATGGGCCACTCCCTAAAACACATTAAATGATAATGGTTCCTATTATCTTTACAGTTTTAGAGAAAGTCCAGCCCTGCTCAAGAAAGATTAACTCTGCTCACAAAATAAAAGATGGCCCCTCTCAAGTCTCTGCCAAAGAAAGGCTTTGCACCATTTCAGGGAGCACCGCAATCCAGGCGCTACAAACAGAGCGCAGCGTAGCCTGAAAAAGAGACTGTGTCCTTTCAGGAAATGCTCTCAACGACCTCTTCTTCTGTAAAGGGAAAGCCAACGCTAATCGCGCTGACCTCGCCAGACTCCTGGCCCCTGTTGGCTCCTCTTCGACAAGAGAAAGAGAGCCAAAGTAACTCAGAACGGAGCTAGTGCATAAAAAAAGCCCTGGCATGAAACCAGGGCTTTTTCCAGACGGCCCGCAGGCCGACTCAAAATAATCAGTTGCCGGGGCGCAGATTGGTAGACAGCACATTGATGATGCGCTTGGCTGTCGGCGTGGTCTGCTCCTGACCTTGCTGATCCAGCACCGTTACGCGAGTGCCAGCACCTTGGGCGCTCAGCTTGATGCGGAAGGGCGTGGCTTCGGCGGTGTTGCGGCTGCCGAAGATGCGGCCAATGATGTTTTGCTGCTCGATCTTCTCGCCGGTATCCGAATCCAGATAGCGGATGAAGAACTCGCCAGCGGAACGGTCACGATCCTCAACCGAGAAACCGGCGGAGTCGATGGCTACGCCAACACGACGCCATGCACGATCAAAGGACTCGTTCAGCATCAACTCAGCCTGATCGCCCTTGTCCGACGCCTGGACCTGAACGCTGGAAGGATCCTTGGAAGCGTTGGCTACTTGTTCACGTGCTGTTTCAATATCCGAGCCCAGGAAGACCATCATGCGAGCCAGCATGGCCGCATTCAGACCTGGATCTTCTTTGGCGAACACCCATTTAAAGGCGGAACCGTCTGCCGTGGGTGTTTCTTCCATGTGCTGGTGGGACACATAGATTTCGGTTTTGTTGCCGACACGCTCAAAGCGGGTACGGAAGCGGTCACGTTCGCCGCTATCAAAGACCTGGTCAATGATGGAACCCAAGGCACTGCGTATCCAGCTTTCTGGAATCTTGGCACGGTTTTCAGCCCAGTCGGTCTGAATCAAGCCGGCACGGGGGTCCTGGGACTGAATGGTAAAACCATGCTCACCCCAGAAATCGACGATGCGGGGAAACAGGTCTTCCACGGGGCGGTCTACGACCAGCCAGCGCAGATCGCCATCGCGCATCACCTTGATGGCATCAGACTGAGGCAGGATCGTATCGGCACCGCCCTTGGCCTGCTGCGCGGTTTGACCTTGCGAGTAGACCGAGTAAGACGTGGCACCTTCTGGCGCACGGTAATGTGCGTCGCGGTTGGCCTGGGTCAGATCCGGCGGAATGCTCAAGGGATCGCCTGCTACCGTACTCTTGTAATTAACCGACTCGCCCTGGCCCATAATCTGGTCCATCGTCGAGCAGCCCGACAGCACCAACAGGCTCAAAGACAGCCCGATCAGGCTTTTATTAACTGGCTTTGCAATCATGGAAGAAGATCCGCAAGTTTCAAAGATTGACGCAGCAACTCGTGATGCTGTGCATTTAACGGCGTCAATGGTAAACGATATCCCAGCTGAGTAAGGCCCATTTCTGCAACTGCCCATTTCACGGGGATGGGGTTAGCCTCAACAAACAGGTTCTTGTTCAGACCTGCCAGATAGGCATTCAAACGGCGTACCGTCGGTACGTCCATATCCAAAGCGGCCTGGCACAACTGGCTCATCAGGCGTGGGGCCACGTTGGCCGTCACGGAGATATTGCCTTTGGCGCCCAGCAAGATATACGAAGCAGCGGTAGGATCATCGCCGCTGACCACTATGAAATCTTCGGGGGCATCACGCAGCAGCAAGCCGCCACGAGCCAGATCGCCCGTTGCGTCCTTGATACCGATGATGTTGGGGATTTGAGCCAGACGCAGCACGGTGTCGTTCTGCAGATCAGCCACGGTACGACCCGGCACGTTGTACAGGAACTGCGGCAGATCCACCGCTTCTGCAATGGCGCGGAAGTGCTGGTACATGCCTTCCTGAGTAGGACGGTTGTAGTAAGGCACCACCGACAAACCGGCGTCTGCACCCACTTCCTGGGCGTGACGCGACAGTTCGATGGCCTCGCGAGTGGAGTTGCCACCCACACCGGCAATCACGGGCACACGGCCAGCCGCGTGTTCAACGGCTACCTTGATCAGTTCAGCGTGCTCATCAACCGACACCGTGGGCGATTCGCCCGAGGTTCCAACGACCACCAGCACACGCGTTCCTTCCTGAATGTGCCAGTCGATCAGCTTTCGGTAAGCGGCAAAATCCAGACCCCCATTGGGATCCATGGGTGTAACAAGGGCAACCATGCTGCCCTGAAAATTGGAAATAGCAGAGTCCGAACTTGCCATGATGAGATGAATCTCCGGGTTTAAGGCCCTATAGCCGAAAAAAAATATGACTCACAAGTTTAACGGATAAGCCGTTAAATCATAAGAACCATTTCAATATGCCTTCGCCCAGCGCAATCAAGGGACTCATCAGGGTCCACAGTACGCCGGTAAACATCAGCAGGATCAAAATGACCATGCCATAAGGCTCGATACGAGAATAATGATAGGCCAAACGATTAGGCAATAGACTAAATACAATGCGCCCGCCATCCAAAGGCGGCAAAGGCAGCAGATTCAGTGCCATCAGAACCAGGTTGACCTGCACACCGGCCACCGCCATGCCCATCCAGAAGCGGCTGTCACCCTGCCCGATCTTGACCATCAAATGGGCATATAGAACCCACAAGATAGCCATCAGCATATTGGAGGCCGGTCCGGCCAGAGCAACCCAGAGCATGTCGCGCTTGGGATTGCGCAGGCGGCCCCAATCCACAGGGACGGGTTTAGCCCAGCCAAACAGAATGCCGCCCATGCCCATCATGGCGCTGGACAGCAACAGCACCGCCGGCACCACAATCGTGCCGATAGGGTCGATATGACGCAGTGGGTTCAGGCTGATGCGACCGGCCAGCATGGCCGTCGGGTCGCCAAACATGCGGGCGACGTAGCCGTGGGCAGCTTCATGCAGCGTAATACCGAAAATGACTGGTAAAGCATAGACCGTCAAGGTCTGTATAAAAGAGTCCATGGTGATCCTTGGTCCAGGCCGGGGACTTATCCCCTACTTTTTCAAGACGATAAGTCGCCTGTCATCAGCCTGTCTGATTGGGACAGCGAGTGCTGCCCCAAGGTTCAGAATTGAAACACGGATAGGCACCTGGACGCGAGTTTTGTGCAAGCCCGCAGATCAGGACAGGCCCAAAGTGGCAGGATCACCCGAGCCACGACGCAACACCTCCGGCGTAGGGCCGGTCAGATCGATCACGGTAGTGGCCTGCAAGGGGCAAGGTCCACCATCGACAACCGCCGCCAACTGATGGGCATAACGGTCCAGAATTTCCTGGGCGTCGTTCAAGGGTTCGTCTTCGCCCTCAGGAATCAGCGTGGTGGAAATCAAGGGGCTGCCGACTTCTTCCATCAGGGCCAGGGCCACTTTCTGGTCGGGCACCCGAATACCAATGGTTTTGCGCGAAGGGTGCGACACGCGGCGCGGCACTTCCTTGGTAGCTTCCAAAATGAACGTCCACGGGCCAGGGGTGGCCATCTTCAACAAGCGATACTGCGGGTTATCCACTTTGGCAAAGTGGCTGATCTCGGCCAGATCACGACACAGCAAGGTCAGATGATGACGATCATCCAAGCCACGCAAACGACGCAGGTTGTCAGCGGCGGACTTGTCATCCAGGCGGGCGACAACGGCATAACTGGAATCGGTAGGAATGGCGAGCAGCCCTCCTTTAGCCAATAGTTCGGCTGCTTGAGCCAATGCGCGGGGTTGAGGATTTTCGGGATGAACGACGAATAATTGAGACATTTCGCGCTTCCTTGCTATTACGAGGGGAAATCATTAAACCTGAGTCACGCTCTAACCGGCAAGACCGGAGCAAGACTCAGGGTCGAAGTATTCTTGCACGAGTGTTGCATTCTTTAAAAAAAGCATGCTAGAATACATTTTTTACTTCACAGCCCACCTTGATGTAGGCCAGAAGCAAAAAAGCAGTCAACAGTGGTGACCGTAGCTCAGTTGGTAGAGTCCCGGATTGTGATTCCGGTTGTCGTGGGTTCGAGCCCCATCGGTCACCCCAGAAATTTACCGCTTCCAAGGTTTTGCAACTCTCCTTAAATGGTGACAAGACCAGGAACTGGAAAAAACATACTTGAAAGCCCGCCACGCAGCGGGCTTTTTTGCGTTTGTTCATCGTAACAAGTTTGCCGCCTTCGCACACCCCACGCAAGTTCAGGCTGGACAATAAACTGTGTTTGATTGTGAACCCCAGGCCAGTCCTGGCTTTCGCCTGCGACCCAGCCCTTCGAGTTGGCAGGCCCGCACAGCAAAAGCCCCTCCCCCATCAAACACCCGGCATTTCAGCCCGCCTCCTCTGTAATAGAAACTGGCACAAAACCACGCTTTCTTATACTCTAATCTGTCCCATTTTCTGGAAGTTTGCTGATGACACTCGGTTTCCCCTGCTGGGATCAGGCACCCGTCAATTGGGACTGGCTTGCACAGGATGAAGATGGCCAATGGTTCTGGTATGGCGTCCAGCCCTCGCCAGGCATAGGCGGTGGCGTATGGCGCTCTCCCTCCCGCCTGCAGCAGTTTGCCGCCCGCGGCGAACCAAACCCGTCCTGGATGCACAGCCTCTACCAACGCCCGGACCTGCCTGACAAGAACCGTAGCACCTGAACCCATGCAAGAGCATCTGATACACCTGCGCTCCCTGCTGCACGATTACTGGCCGCATCTAGCCTTGGCGCTCAGCGTGATACTAGGCGCTTCAGCGGCCATTCATGCCGCCATGACCAAAAATGATGTCCGCGCCGCCATCAGCTGGGTGGGCGTCATCATCATGTCGCCCCTGCTCGGGCCATTCCTGTATTTGATTGCCGGGATCAACCGCGTACGCAGACAAAGCCTTCTGGAACAAAGTGCAGACGTGTTCTATGAACAGGTCACCTATCTGCACCCTCCCGTCTCGGACATTGGTGCCCTGGTCGGCGCCCCATTTCGCTCTTTGCAAATTCTGGGGGACCGCGTCAGCCGCAGCCAACTACGCAATGGCAATAATGTGCGCGTTCTGGTCGGCGGCGATCAGGCTTATCCCGCCATGCTGGAAGCCATTGATCAGGCCCACAGCACCATTGCCTTGCAAAGCTATATCTTCGATAGCGATCGCCTGGGGCGTGAATTTGTCAGCGCCCTGTCGCGCGCCCATCAACGTGGCGTGCAGATTCGTGTGCTGGTCGATGCCATCGGGGCGAAATATTCGCGTACGCCCATTGTTCGATTGCTGCGCCGCGAAGGCATACGCTGCGCTTTGTTCATGACCAACCCCCTGGGCTTTCTGCGCATGCCCTACGCCAATCTGCGCAGTCACCGCAAATTGCTGATTGTGGATGGCACGGTAGGTTTTACCGGCGGCATGAATCTGCGTGAGTCCTTTATGGCGCAGTACAGCGACGGCAAGCCCTCTCAAGACACCCATTTCCGCCTGGAAGGCCCGGCAGTCATGCAATTGCTGGCTTCTTTCCGCCACGACTGGCAGTTCACGACTCGCGAAGATCTATCGCCCGCTTACTGGCATGCCAGTTCCTCGCCCGCCCCCAGACCTCACGTTCCGGCTCGCTGCATTGCTTCGGGCCCGGACCGTTTCATGGCCAGTACCCACCATATGCTGCAAGGGGCGTTTGCCATTGCCCAGCGCCATATCCGTATTCAGTCTCCCTACTTTCTGCCCGATCAGATCCTGTTGGGTGCCTTGAACACCGCCGCCCGACGCGGCATTCAAGTGGATATCGTCATCCCCGGGCAAAACAATCTGCGCCTGGTCAATTACGCCATGACAGCCCAACTGGATCAGGTGCTGCGCGCAGGCTGCCGGGTCTGGCGCGCCAGCGGCCCCTTCAACCACTCCAAGCTCATGACGATTGACGGAGTCTGGTCTTATATTGGTTCGTCCAATCTGGACCCGCGCAGCTTGCGATTGAACTTCGAGCTGGACGTAGAAATCTACAGCCGCGACACGGCCCGCCAAATCCAGAACCTGATTGATCTGGAAATTGAGGACGCCGAAGCCGTCAGCCTGGAGTCCTTAAGTTCAATCGGCTTTGGCAAGCGCTTGCGCAACCGCCTGATCTGGCTGGCCAGCCCCTATCTGTAATGTGTGCGCACCTGAAACTGCTGCAAGCTTCAAGAAAGCCCCTGGCTTGCACAATCTTTCAATCCGCTTGCGCACCCACCCTTTATAATCAAGCGCTTAAACGGTCTACACAGACAGGCGTGCCGTTCCAAAACAGACTTGAGCGCCATTAAAAAAACAATGTCCGAGCTTCCTTATTCCGACCTGGCCCAATGGGCCGCCCACCATCTGGAAAACCGCCCTCCCCGAGCCAAGTCCCTGGTCATGACCTTGTTTGGCGACGTAATTCGCCCACATGGCGGCAAACTCTGGCTAGGCAGTTTGATTCAGTTGCTGGCCCCCTTCGGGATCAGCGACCGACTGGTGCGCACCAGCGTGTACAGGCTGGCCGAGGAGGGCTGGCTGAGCGCGCAGCGCGAAGGGCGACGCAGCCAGTACACCTTGCGTCCCGAAGCCAGCCAGCGCTTCGAACACGCGTATCAACGCATCTACACCCCGACCTATCTGGCCTGGGACGGGCAATGGACGCTGATCTTCAGCATGCCCAGCTTGATGATGAACTCCAAGCAACGGGCAGACCTGCGCAAGGAACTGCTGTGGGAAGGTTTTTGCGCCTTGTCACCCACGGCTTTCCTGCACCCCAACCCGGATCACACGATTCTGGACTACATCCTGCAGGCGACACAGGCGCAGTCGCAGGTGTATGTGGGCAAGCTGGAACCTTCCCAACTGCCGCAAACCCGCCCTCTGTCCCAATTGATTCAGGACAGCTGGGATCTGGCCCAGGTGGCCAGCGGCTACGGTCAGTTCATCCAGCGCTTTGCGCCCGCTCTGGCCATGCTGGATGCAGGCCACGACTATAACGACGAGCTGGCCTTTGTGATTCGCACCCTGCTGATTCACGAGTTCCGCCGTATTCAGCTGCACGACCCTCAACTGCCTATTGAGCTGCTGCCAGCAGGCTGGGCAGGGAAACAGGCTTATGAGCTGTGCCGGGATGTATACCGTCAGGTCTGCGGCAAGGCCGAGCGCTATATTCTGTCCACCTTGCGGGCCGAGGATGAACAGGCACCGGAGGCCGCCGCCTACTTCTACGAGCGTTTTGACGGCCTGCCCGTCCCGTCCGAGACTCAGGCCTGAAGCTGAATCCCTGAATAGAGAGACTGACTGCTGTGTGCTTGATATCCGCAACACACGACCAGCAGTACTGACAGCAATAGCGGCATGGGCAAATAAAAAACCCGGTGTGATCTGAATCACACCGGGTTTTTTTGCACCCTTAACAATCAGGCTCAGGCACGGGCAAACAAGCCCGGCCTGTCAGAGCAGATTAGTGCGCAGACGCTGCCTCTGCACCCACACCTGTCTCGGAGCGTACCGACTGAGCCTCGAAACCAGCACGGTCGATCTCGGCACGTGGGCTACGGTCAGTGATCGAGAAGAACCAGATCGCCACGAAAGCCAAAGGCATGGAGAACAGCGCTGCCGACGCATAAGGGAATGGCGAAGAACCGGCTGGATTGCCCAGCGTAGCTTCCCACACCGAAGGCGAGAGCAAAGTCAGCAGCAAGGCAACGATCAAGCCCAGGAAACCACCAATCGTGGCACCACGTGTCGTGCAGCCTTTCCACAGAATGGACAGGAACAGGACCGGGAAGTTAGCCGAGGCAGCAATCGCGAAGGCCAGAGACACCATGAAGGCGATGTTCTGCTTCTCGAAAATAATACCCAGCAACACGGCAACCACACCCAGGATCAAGGTGGTAGTGCGCGATACACGCATGACTTCCTCGTTCGTGGCTTCGCCCTTCTTGATCAGCGTGGAGTACAGGTCGTGCGACACGGCGGATGTACCGGAGAGCGTCAAACCAGCCACCACAGCCAGAATCGTGGCAAACGCCACTGCCGACATAAAGCCCAGGAACACGTCGCCACCAACAGCATCAGCCAAGTGCACAGCGGCCATATTAGAACCGCCAATCAGATCGCCGCCAACTTCCAGGAAGCGGGGATTGGTGGACACCAGCACGATAGCGCCGAAACCAATAATGAAGGTCAGGATGTAGAAGTAACCAATCCAGGTGGTTGCCCAGAACACGGATTTACGTGCTTCTTTTGCATCAGGCACGGTAAAGAAACGCATCAGAATGTGTGGCAGACCAGCAGTACCAAACATCAGAGCCATACCGAATGAAATCGCGCTGATAGGGTCCTTGATGAAGTTGCCGGGGCCCATGATGGCTTGACCAATTGTGGAGGCCTGGACAGCATCTTTACCGGCTGCAATAGCGGCATCTGTCTTGACCTGCACAGCCGCAGCGAACAGTTTTTCTGGCGAAAAACCATATTGTGCCAACACCATGATGGCCATGAAGGAAGCACCGAACAGCAGCAGGCCAGCTTTGATGATCTGCACCCAGGTGGTGGCTGTCATGCCGCCAAACAGCACGTAGACCATCATCAACACGCCCACCAGCACCACAGCCACCCAGTACTCCAGGCCAAACAGCAGCTTGATCAACTGACCGGCGCCTACCATCTGTGCGATCAGATAGAACAGAACCACAACCAGCGTGCCCGAGGCGGCAAAGGCGCGGATAGGACCTTGACGGAAGCGGTAAGCGGCTACGTCAGCAAAGGTGAATTTACCCAGGTTACGCAGCTTTTCTGCCAGCAGGAATGTAATGATGGGCCAGCCGACCAGAAAGCCGATGGAGTAGATCAGGCCATCGTAGCCGTTGATCATCACCGCCGCCGAAATACCCAAAAAGGAAGCCGCAGACATATAGTCACCGGCAATGGCCAGGCCGTTTTGAAAGCCTGTAATACCGCCACCTGCCGTGTAAAAGTCAGAGACCGACTTGGTGCGGGCAGCTGCCCATTTGGTAATCCACAAGGTCGCCAGCACAAAGACCGCAAACATGCCGATGGCGGTCCAGTTGGTCGGCTGCTTTTGCAGCTCGCCCAGATCGCCGCCAGCTGCCAGCAAGGCAGGACTGGCCAGCATCAGGCCCAGAGCCAGGCCGGAACGAAGGTAGGAATGCTTCATTTACGCACCTCCTCAAGGACGTCCTTGGCCATTTGGTCAAATTTGGTATTGGCGCGCCAGACATAAATGCCCGTAATGACAACAGCCAACACAATGACTCCAAAACCAATAGGAATACCCAGGGTCATGACGCCATCACCCAAGCGCTCTGCAAACAATTCCTTGTCGAAAGCAATAATGCCGATGTAACTGTAGTAAGCCACCAGCATGACGATGGTGAGTATCCAACCCAGCCGCAACCGGGTCTTGACCAGATTCTGATAGCGAGGATTGGCCGTAATCCGACCTACAAGGGGGTCTTGCATAGTTTGTCTCCGCATTGTTCTGAACGCCTTATTTTGCTGGCGTATCTTATTGAACCGGCCCAGCCTGAAAAGGCTGAAAACGGCGCTATGAAGACGCCTGCCGACGTCTATGCGGTGAACATTAGAGCCCGACACTTACACCATACTTACTAAATGCATCGGCTCAGGGTAATGCCTAGGAGCAGAAAAGCACGCAAGAAAAAGGGAGTAAGGTTGGCGCGGGTGGAGGGGTTCGAACCCCCGGCCCCAGGCTTAGAAGGCCTGTGCTCTATCCAACTGAGCTACACCCGCCAGGTGATGGTGGCATCGTCAAAACCGTCAGGCGATGCAAGGTCCGAGATAACGGTCCGTAAGGAATAAGGACCGAATTCAAGGCCCATTTTTTGTAAAAAAACAGACCTGAAAAGGACAATCGAATATTCTAGCCTGAAAATCTGTTTTAGATAAGCAGCACTCTGGTCAGAGTGTCAATACTGTAAGAAAAATAATTATAGGTAGTATTTTTAGTCGCAAATGGTACAGTCGTGTACGGATTAACCCGTTTTCCTGGACTTTTCTCCATGCCGACCAAAAAGAAACTAAGTAAGCACTCTTTAATACTATCGGCCCCCCTTCTTATCTTGAGCGCTATCCTGAATACCGCACAGGCAGGTATCAGCTATCAGTTGCGCCAAGTACAGGCCAGTTCTGGTGAAACCGTCGATATTGACGCCATCGTCTACAACGACACAGGCAGCTTGATGAGCTGGACCGCCCCGCAAAACCTGGTTTTGCAGTGGCGCGACAATAACGGCAACGTCATCCGCAGCCTGGCCGAACTGGTCAACCCGCGGCCCCGAGCATCCATCCCTACCAACAACTTCACCGCCTACAGTTGGCGAGCCGTGGTCCCCAATGGTTTGACCGGCTTGCAAGCCGTCAATATTGAAGGCGAGCGTGTAATGTTGGCGCTGGACACCAATCCGGAAGGCCAAAGCCCGATTACCTCGCAACCGGCAAACGCCGCTGTGGTGAACGCAGGTGCTGGCCATGACCCACGTGTCATTGACCCGGCCCTGCCCTATGCACAGGCCGTCGCGGCCGGAGCACAACGCGAAGGGCCAGCCATCAATAACGGACAAGGCCTGAAACCCGCAAACTCCAGTTTCGAGAACTTCAGCAACGCGATTTCGGCTCACGACCCGACCTACTTTATTGTCGGCAATAAAGGCGGCACCAATGCCCGCTTCCAGCTGAGCTTCAAGTACCGTCTGCATTCGCCGGATGATCCTAGCAATCCGAAGTTCTACGATCACTTCTACATTGGCTATACGCAAACAGCCCTGTGGGATCTGCATGCCGACTCCAAGCCTTTTGTAGACACCACCTACCGCCCCAGCTTCTTCTGGCGTAAGGACTCCATCTGGGAATCCGAGCAGAAACGTCTGTTCATGGGTCTGGCCACCGGCTACGAACACGCTTCTAACGGCAAGGCCGGTGATGACTCGCGCTCCATGAACGAGGTCTTCATCCAGCCCGAATTCAATTACCGCTTTGATCACGGTGCCACACTGACGTTTGCCCCACGCATCAAGCACTATGTGTTCATGGGCGAGAACGCAGACTGGGCACACTACCGTGGCCGTTACGACTGGAAAGTCCGCTACGCCCAGGACAACGGACTGGTACTGTCTGGCATGTACAACAAGGGCGCGGGCAGCCGCAATACGCATGAGTTCACGATTGCCTGGCCACTGAACCGCACGCCTTTGAACATGAATGGCTATCTCTACGGCCAGTACTTCTCGGGCTATGCGGAAACCATGCTGGGTTACCGCGATCGCTCTTCGCAGTTCCGTATCGGTCTGGCGCTGGTGCCGTAAGCGCTTCTACAACAGTCCCCCACCGCGTCGGCTTCCCATGCCGGCGCGGGCCATATCATGATCACAGGCCTGAATCAGAAAACGCTGAAACAAGGCCACCAATCCTTCCGGCTCACGTCCTTTGGGCCACAACAAGCCCACCTCTACCGACTCCACCGGGTCATGAATCCCGATGGCATGGATACGCTTGCCTTCCAGAGACCAGGGCCGGTAAACCATATCTGACAAGATCGTCACCCCAAAGCCATAAGCCACCAAACCGCGCACCGCCTCCAGGGAGCGGGTCCGCATAGCGACACGCTCCGGAAAGCCGGGGCTGCCCCAATGTCGCATGGCCGCCGTATCGGCATCGTCCACCGTCAGAAAGATGTAGGGATAGTTGTTGACCTGCTCCAGGGACACACTGGACTCATTGGCCAGGGCATGTTGATCCGACACCCATAAGCGCCGGCGGGAACTGCTCAGGCGATGGTGCCCGAACATGGCCAAATCGGTGATATTCGACAAAATAGCAACACCCAGATCGATACGCTCGCCCTCCAGTGCGGCCTCCATTTCGGGGCGCTCCATATCCACCAGCTCGATGTCGATATTCGGATAGCTGTGCTTGAAACGACTGATCAGATCAGGCAAGAAGTAGCCTAGAACCGTATAGCCCGCGGCTACCCGAATCTGCCCTTCAATATTTTGTCGCCGCAAATCTGCATGGTTCAGCGCATCGCTGACGGCATCAATCACGTGATGGGCGTGGTGAAAGAACGCCTGTCCCTGTGGCGTTAACTCCACACCATGGGGCAAACGCTCAAACAAGGCCACATTCAGCTGGCGCTCCAGACTTTGCACCGCATTACTGATGGCCGACTGCGAGACATTCTCCGCCTGGGCCGCCGCCGAGAACTGCCCGCTGACCGCCGCAGCAATGAAATATCGAAACTGCCTCAGAGTCACTTCGTGCTTCATAGCCATCCGTTTTTCAGATATCAGGTACACGTAAATTTGATTTTACGATAACAAAAAGCTGCCCTAGACTAAAGAACAAACGACAACAACTTGCACGAAAACCATCCTTCTTGCAGGAGACAAACTCATGAACGCCCCACTCAACAAACCTTACAAGGCCATGTTGGAATCCGTGTCCCTGGATGACAAATACACTGTCACCAAGGGCCGCGCCTATATGAGCGGCACCCAAGCCCTGGTGCGCTTGCCCATGCTGCAGAAAGAACGGGACCGGCGCGCCGGTCTGAATACAGCAGGCTTCATCTCTGGCTACCGGGGCTCCCCATTAGGGAGCGTAGACCAGGCTCTGTGGCAAGCCAGCAAACATCTGAAAGAACACGACATCGTGTTCAAACCCGGTCTGAACGAAGATCTGGCCGCTACCGCCGTCTGGGGTAGCCAGCAAACCAATCTGTACCCCAGTGCCCGTTTCGACGGCACCTTTGCCATGTGGTACGGCAAGGGCCCTGGCGTGGACCGCTCCATGGACGTGTTCAAGCATGCCAACTCGGCCGGTAGCGCCCGCCACGGAGGTGTGCTGGTACTGGCAGGCGATGACCACGGTGCCAAATCCTCCACCGTTGCCCACCAGTCCGATCACGTTTTCGCCGCCGCCGGTATTCCCGTGCTCTACCCGGCCAACGTGCAGGAATACCTGGATTTTGGCCAGCACGGCTGGGCCATGAGCCGTTTCTCCGGCCTGTGGGTAGCCTTGAAATGCGTCACCGAAGTGGTGGAGTCAAACGCCTCGGTCGATCTGGACCCGGACAGCCTGAACATTGTCCTGCCCGAGATCGAGGACATGCCCGCCGATGGTCTGAACATCCGCTGGCCAGACCCGCCACTGGCGCAAGAAGCCCGCATGATGAACCACAAGTGGTACGCCGCTCTGGCTTATGTGCGCGCCAACAAATTGAACCGCGTCGAGATTGATTCGCCCGAAGCCCGCTTTGGCATCATGACGGCGGGTAAAGCCTATCTGGATACCCGTCAGGCACTGGCCGATCTGGGCCTGTCCGACGAGCTATGCGCCGAGCTAGGTATCCGACTATTTAAAGTGGGCTGTATTTGGCCCCTGGACGGGCAAGACGCCCGCCAGTTCGCAACCGGCCTGTCCGAAATTCTGGTGGTGGAAGAAAAACGCCAGATTCTGGAATATGCACTTAAAGAAGAGCTGTACAACTGGCGCGATGACGTACGTCCCAAGGTCTACGGCAAGTTTGACGAGACCGAACACGGTGGCGGCGAATGGTCCAGCTTGCGCTCGCCCTGGCTACTCCCTCCTCAAGGTGAACTGTCTCCTGCGATTATTGCGCGCGCCATTGCCCGCCGCTTGTGCACCATGGACATTTCCGAGGAGCTGCAAGCCCGCATCCAGGCCCGTCTGGCCATTCTGGATGCCAAGGACCGCGAAGCCCGTATGCCGCGCGTCAGCGTAGAGCGCAAGCCCTGGTTCTGTTCGGGCTGTCCGCACAATACCTCCACTCGCGTGCCCGAAGGCTCGCGCGCCATGGCCGGGATTGGCTGCCACTACATGACGGTCTGGATGGATCGCAGCACCTCCACCTTCAGTCATATGGGCGGCGAAGGCGTCGCCTGGATTGGCCAACAACCCTTTACCGATGAAAAACACGTCTTCGCCAACCTGGGCGATGGCACGTATTTCCATTCGGGAATTTTGGCGATCCGAGCCTCGATCGCAGCCAACTCCAATATCACCTACAAGATTCTGTATAACGATGCCGTTGCCATGACAGGCGGCCAGCCCGTAGACGGGATCTTGAAAGTCACCGACGTCATTGCCCAGGTCCATGCCGAGGGCGCTCGCAAGATTGTGGTGGTCACCGACGAGCCCGAGAAATTCAAGGGCGTGACCCTGGCTGGCAACCCGCCTGTGTATCACCGTGATGAGCTGGACCGCGTACAGCGCGAGCTGCGCGAAGTGCCCGGCACCACCATCCTGGTCTACGACCAGACCTGCGCCACGGAAAAACGCCGTCGCCGCAAGAAAGGGACTTACCCGGACCCTGCCCTGCGCGCCTTCATCAACGACACGGTCTGTGAAGGCTGCGGGGACTGCTCGGTCAAATCCAACTGCTTGTCCGTTGAGCCTCTGGACACCCCTATGGGCTCCAAGCGCCGCATCAACCAGTCCTCCTGTAATAAGGACTTCTCCTGCGTTAACGGTTTCTGCCCCAGCTTTGTCACGCTGAAAGGGGCGCAGGTACGCAAGCCGGAAGCTCAGGGCCGTTCGCTGGAGTCCTTCAATCTGGCCGACCTGCCTTTGCCCAAACTGCCGGATCTGGACAAGACCTACGGTATTTTGATCGCCGGTATTGGCGGCACAGGTGTCGTGACGGTAGGCGGCCTGCTGGGTATGGCTGCTCATATCGAGCAAAAAGGGGTCAGCGTTCTGGATATGGCCGGTTTGGCCCAGAAAGGTGGTGCGGTGCTAAGCCACGTGCAAATCGCACGCCAGCCCGATCTGCTCCATGCCACCCGCGTCCCAACGGGCGAGGCCTCCTTGCTGATTGGCAGTGATGCTCTGGTTAGCGCCTCCACGGATGTACTGAGCCGTGTCAGCCGCGATCGCACCCACACCATTATCAACACCGCAGCTAGCCCGACTTCGGACCTGATCGGCAATGCGCACTGGAAATTCCCGCTGCAAACCGCCTGCACGGATATCGAAAATGCCGTAGGCAAGGAAATCCGCTATCTGGACGCCAATGCCCTGGCCGTACACGTTATGGGCGATGCGCTCTATGCCAACCCCATCTTGCTGGGCTATGCCTTCCAGCGCGGCTGGATTCCGCTGCATATGGACAGCTTGCTGCGCGCTATCGAACTGAACGGCGTCGCTGTCAAAGCCAACCGTGAAGCCTTCCAGTGGGGGCGTCTGGCGGCTGAAAAGGGTATCGAAGCCTTGATGGAAGGTGCGACACCCAAAGCCCGCGAAGTCACTTTTCCTGAAAGCGTGCAGTCCCTGATCAAGCGCATGGAAGAACACCTGACTGCCTATCAGAACCCAGCCTGGGCCAAGCGTTACCGCGACGCCATCAACAAGGTCATGGAACGCGAAGCGCGCCTGAATCAGGACAAGGCTCTACCCCTGACTCGTATCGCCGCCACGCAGCTGGCCAAGCTGATGAGCTACAAGGACGAGTACGAAGTGGCCCGCCTTTACACCGACCCGGCCTTCCTGGACAAGCTGCGTGCCCAGTTTGCGGGTGAGCCTGGCAAGGACTACCAGATTGAATACCATCTGGCCCCGCCCTTGCTCGGTCGCAAGAACAGCCAGGGTCAGCCAGTCAAGAGCAAGTTTGGCCCTTCGACCCGCAGCTTGTTCAAGATTTTGGCCCGTCTGCGTGGTTTGCGCGGTGGTGCGCTGGATATCTTTGGCTACACCCAGGAACGCCGTCAGGAACGTCAGAACATTGAAGACTATCTGGCCGACCTGAATGAAGTCAGCGCCCACCTGGATGCGGACAATATGGAAGTGGCCCAGCGCTGGTTGAACTACCCGGATCTGATCCGTGGCTACGGCCATGTCAAAGATGCGGGCCACGTCAAAGCCTACGCCCAGCGTGAACAACAACGCAGCCAGTTCCGTTCTCGTACCGAACCCAGCCAACGCGTTGCCTAAACCTATCGCCAGCCCTGGGAACACAGGGCTGGCTCCCCTTAACTCCTCCTTAGCGGCAGGCTGTCTTTCAAAGCGGCCTGCTTTTTTTTCGTCTTTAAACCTTGAACCGGCATGCGGCCACACTTCCCCGAGAAGCCCAAGCGTTTAGCAAGATAGTTTGCTCAGTAAACTGACATACAATCGTGCAATTCGATGCCAGTGCCACCGTCCGTGGCAATTAGGTCGACCAGGACCACATTTTATGCGCCATCTTGTTTACGTTTTTGTTCCTTCAGCCCTGATTTTGCTGACCGCTTTCAGGCTGGCTTTTGCCTTGTGGCAATGGCCGCGTGTGCGTCAGGCCGGAGGTCTGCTGCCCATCCTGATTGGCGGCTTGCGTATCGACGCCCTGATGATCGCCGCGCTCAGCGCCCCCGTGGTCTTGCTGGCCCCCTGGCTAGGACACTATCCCGTCATGACGACCATAGCCGCCATCTGGTTTACCTTCGCCTGGTTCCTGCTGACCTTGCTGGAAGTTTCCACGCCCCAATTCATTATTGAATACGACACTCGCCCCAATCGGCTGTATGTGGACTATCTGAAGCACCCTCAAGAAGTAGTGGGCATGCTCTGGAAAGGTTACAAGCTGATGATAGGCATCGCCCTGATTGGTCTGGGGCTGATTGTGTATTCGGGCTGGTCTATTTTTGGTCATGTGTCTGCCGACCCCGTGATGAGCTGGTGGCTGCGTCCTATCTGGATGCTGATTGCTGCGGCCCTGTGCATCCTGGCAATTCGGGGCACCTTGGCCCACCGCCCCATCAATCCTTCTTCGGTCGCCTGGAGCAGCGACAGCATGCTCAACACGCTGCCCTTGAACTCGCTGTATAACGTGGCCTACGCCATCTACAGCATGAAAAACGAGCGCTCGGCCGAGGATATTTACGGTGGCCTGGACGTCGCAGAAATGAACCAGATCGTGCGCGATGCGGCTGCCTTGCCGGCTGGCCCTGACACACTCCCCACCCTGCATCGTCAGACGCCAGTGCAAAAACGTGAGCGCAAACCCAATCTGGTCCTGATCGTGGAGGAGAGCCTGGGGGCGCAATATGTCAGCAATCTGGGCGGCGCCAATCTAACCCCCGAACTGGACAAACTGGCCCAAACGGGCTGGAACTTTCGCCGCGCCTACGCTACCGGCACGCGTTCGGTACGGGGTCTGGAAGCGGTTTCTGCCGGTTTCCCCCCAACCGTGGCAGACGCTGTACTGCGCCTGCCCGGCTCGCAAACCCGCTTTTTTACCCTGGCCCAATTGCTCAAGGAACAAGGTTACCGCTCACGCTTTATCTATGGCGGCGAAGCCCACTTTGACAATATGAAGAGCTTTTTCCTGGGCAATGGCTTTGATGAGCTGCATGAGCAATCCAGCTTTGAGTCCCCCGAGTTCGTCGGCACCTGGGGCGCCAGCGACGAGGATATGTTCAACAAGTTGCACCAGTTGCTAAGCCAGGACAAGGAGCAACCCACCCTGACGCTGGCGTTCTCCGTCAGCAACCACTCGCCTTGGGAATACCCGGCTGGCCGTATTCAGGTGGAAGGCGATCCCGCCACGGTAGAGAACACGGTACGTTACGCCGACTGGGCCATTGGGGACTTCTTCAAGAAAGCGCGTGAATCCGACTATTGGGACAACACAGTATTCTTGATCGTGGCCGACCATGACTCGCGCGTGGGCGGTGCCAATCTGGTACCTGTGCGTCACTTCCATATTCCTGCCCTGATTCTGGGCGCAGGCGTTCCCAGCCGTCAGGACGAACGCATCATGAGCCAGATTGACCTGGCTCCCACCCTGCTATCCCTGATGGGCATTGAAAGCGAGCACCCCATGATCGGGCGCGACCTGACCCAGCAGGACAGCGACCGGGCCATGATGCAGTACTTCGAGAACTATGGCTATTTGAAAGGCGACATCCTGACCGTGCTGATGCCACACCTGCCGCCTTGTCAGTATCGCTATACCGCGCCGGACAAGTACGAGCTGCTGGAACAGATAGACGAAGGGCTGGCCAAGGAAGCCCTTGCCCACGTGCTCTGGCCTAGCTGGGCGTATCACGAACAGGCTTACACCCTGCCCCACCTGCAAAAACGCTAAAACCGAAGGCTCAGGGCTTGACGAAGTCCTGAATTCGTTCTATTATGCTTTTCTTTAGTCGGGGCGTAGCGCAGCCTGGTAGCGCATCTGGTTTGGGACCAGAGGGTCGCGAGTTCGAATCCCGCCGCCCCGACCATTAAAGAATTAAAGGCTTAGTTCATTGCACAGTGAACTAAGCCTTTTTCTTTGTCTGCTCCCAGGGCATCGCCTTATTTGCGTTATGCTCTGACGACCTACCCTGATCAGGAATCGGAAATGAGCAATTCAAAAATTCTAGGTCTGAGCAGCCTGGCCTTACTGCTGTGCCTCCTGACCGTCCCTACCCTGTTTCTGCTCCTGCCAGTCTTTCTGTTCCCCCTGATCGCCTGCCTGATCGGCCTCTATGTTTACAAGCGTGGCCTGCGCGGACAAACTCGCAGTCCGGCTATTCGGCTTTTTGCCTTGCTGCCCTTCCCCGTAGCGGTGTTCACCTTTATTTTCTGCATGCAATGGATTTCGCAGGGCTATCGGGCCTGAGCCTTCAGCCCTGCCTGTTCCCGACCCGTTCACACTACACGGATGTGTCCTTCAAAAAGCTGAGTTTGCCATTAGGCTCAATATAAGCCGCCGCTACCTCTTCCAGCGACTGGATTCCGGCCAAACGCATTTCACTCAGGATTTCATCGCGGGTCACAAACTCCCGACGCATATTGCGCCACTGCAATTGCCCGTCCCTGACCACACACACTTTGCGCGGAGTGGCCAGTGCATTGAGCGCCGGGAATCGGTACATCAGCCAATCGACTATGTACCCCCAGGCCACAATGGTTGCGGCCACCAGCAGACCATCCGTCAAGGAATTGCTGCCGCCTGACATCGCATTACCACTGGCATCGGCAATCAGCAAAAGAATCAACAGGTCCGCAACGCCCAGCGATCCCAGTTCACGTCGTCCTGCCAGCCGCAGCAGGACGAACAGAACAAAGTACACCACTGTGCCTCGCAGCACGGACTCCAACACAGGTATTTCCAGTGCGAAGACCGTGCTCCAATCAGGTGTCAGCATGACGACAAGCAGCCTTTGATCAGTTCAGATCAAAGTACTGGTGGTCCTTGGGACGCTGGCCTGCCACATCCTTGGCCGTGATCTTGTCAGTGAACTCATTGCCCAGGTGAGAGCGCACATAGTTGACGACTTCGGCTATTTGCTCGTCATTGAGTACGCCACCAAAACCAGGCATGCCCTTATTGCCCTGGTTCACCATGAACACCACATAAGCAGGCGCCCCCAGTTTCGGATTCTTGGACAGGGACGGATACATGCCCGCCCCTTGAGCGCCCTTGCCATCGATCATGTGGCAAGACGCACAGACCTGCTCATAAATTTCCTGGCCGGTTTTCTGGGTAAAGACCACCGTATCACCCCCTACCACCGCCGTATCCGCATGGCTGATGGTCAACAGTCCCGAGGCCAGAAAAACCGCTAGAGATCGCATCATCATGACTAGGCTCCTTTGGAATCGGCTTGTTGATTACCCACAATATGGCTATGCAGGCGGGAAATCGCGTTCAGGGACGACAGGATCGCGCCTTCCTGCCAGGCGTTGACGTAAGAAGCGTGCTCACCCGCCAAAACCAGTCGACCATCAATCTGGCACAGGTTCTCGTAGTGCGCGGCCCGTGTCTGGTCCGTCCACATGCCATAGCAGCCCAATGTCCAGGGAACGCGGTGCCAGGCGACCGCCACCCCACTCTCGAACTCATCCTTATATTGAGGGTGGATTTGCGCACCATATTCCAGGGCCTTCTTGACCCGGTCCTCAGGACTGAGCGACGACCATTCCACGGCGCTGGGACCGAACATATACCCCCCCAGCAATACGCCTTTGCCACCGGCCATCATGCCGCCACTGGGGTAAGAGATTTGTGTGATGGGCAGGTCGGTATAACTGATGCCGCCATAGATCGCGTCATCATCTTCCCAGAAGCGCCGTTTGAACTGCAGCCCGATCTTGACCGAGGGAGCGTAGGGCACAGCGTCAATGGCAGCGTGCATTTCCTTGCTGGCATCCAGATCTATCTGGCTCAGAATCGACAAGGGAATGGTACATACGCACCAGTCTGCTGTTTCAGTGTGCTCGCTGCCCTTGCTTTGATCCTTGTAGCTAACCGTCACCTTGCCATCACTCTGCTTGATTGCAGTGACCTTGGCATTAAAGGTAAACAGGCCCTCCAGCTCCTTGCCAAAAGCAGCGCCGATCTGGTCCATCCCGCCAACCGGCTGAAACATGGTTTGCTGGAACTCGTACAGATCATGAATGCCCATATTGTGCCAAACACTGGAGCGCACAATATCGGCCAGTTTCAAAGGCTCGGAAAACTCGGGTTGTGCATTCAGACCACCTCCCGGATCACGCTCAAAACCGCGTACCTCGGAACTGGCATGGCCTTTCACATAAGCCATGTTCTTGTCCAAGGCCCCCCAGCTGCGCAAGGCTTCCAGCAGCTTTTCCTGATCCTCCTTGGACAAGGGTGCATCCAGCGACTGAGTATTAATGGCTTTGGACAAGAGCTCGGAGACCTGCCCCTGAAAATCCGCGTGGATATGGCGAAACCGCTGAGGCTTGCCACCAAAATGCTCTTTGCTATGCAGATAGGCGTTGTAGTTGTACTGGATAAACGGTTCCAGCCTGACTTTCAGCCGCTTGCAATAATCCAGCAAGGCCCGGTGATGGAAAGGAATCCGCCACGGGCCGGGGTTGATGTATTGATCCTTGTCGAACTTGACATCCTGCTTGGCGCCCCCAAGCTCGGTATAGCTGTCCCCGCCATGCAAGGACCAGTTGCGCCCCCCCACTTTTTCCCGAAACTCCAGGATTTTGACTTTGTACCCTGCGTTGCGCAGCTCCAAAGCGGCCACCATGCCAGCCAGACCCGCCCCCAGGATCACCACAGAGGTCCCTGGCTTGGGCTTGCCTTCCAGGCGAATCGGGCCATCGTAACTGCCCTCCGCCGCATGGCCCAGACGCATCATGGCCTGATACATGGCCGCGCCACCTGCGGCATACCCGACCATCGTCAGGAAATGTCGCCGTGTCAGTATTCCACCCTGTGAAACTTGGCTCATCGTCCTTTCTCCTTTTGGAAAAATGATGAGCAGCATTCGCCCCCAACTTCTTTGCCTGCCCCCGGTGCATGAATGCTACTCGTGTGGAAAAAAACAAAGAACACAATGCCTTATGATCAGCTTGTCACTTAACTATAAGCACCTAAAATGTTTAAGCCCAACATAAGAAACACATCTTTACAGGGCTGAAAATTAGCTGACTCCCGATAAATGCGTGCAAGCCCCTTTTTGATATGGGCCTATGCTTGCCAAGTTCACCACGACAGGATATAATTTTTTTCTTAGTCGGGGCGTAGCGCAGCCTGGTAGCGCATCTGGTTTGGGACCAGAGGGTCGCGAGTTCGAATCCCGCCGCCCCGACCAAAAAATTCAAAGGCCTTGCAGAGCAATCTGCAAGGCCTTTTAGTTTTGCCAGTTCGGTTCACTGCGTCATTTAACTTTGGCTGGCGCTCACACCCACCGAGTCGGGCAAACCAAAAATAGAATCAAATGCCCAGTTGTAGATAAAGGCGAAGATGGGAAAGAAAGCCAGCAACACCGCTTCCATCAAAAAAGCTTTCCACAAGCTGACATTTAGCCACCACGCAATCAGCGGGATCAGCAAAGACACCAGCACAATCTGAAAACCGGCCACGTGCAGCACCCGGTGCCAGAACGTACGCGCCTGAATCTGACGACGGCGCTCCCAGGCTTCAAACAGCATGTTGTAGAACAGGTTCACCGATACTGCGCAGGTGCTGATCATGAAAGACAGCATCCCACTTTCCATGGCCCCTGCCCCACTCAAGTGCCCCAATACGGTTGCCGCTACCATCATGCCCAGCAACTCGAACATCCCTATGTAGACGACTCTTCTTTTCCATCCCTGCACGATAAATATCCTTGATCAAAAGCTCAGAAAGCATGATTATCCGCAGTACAGCTTCTAGAAAAAGTCAGATTCCATCAGTTTTACTTATGGTTTAGCCATGCTTACCAGTGATCATCTTGAGCTCTTGCTTGCCGTGGTTGAACACGGCTCCTTCTCCGCCGCCGCGCGAGCGTTGCGCCGCACACAATCGGCCGTCAGCATGGCCGTGGCCAATCTGGAGGCCGAGCTGGATCTGTCGCTTTTTGACCGCAGCCGACGTGAACCTGTACCCACGGCCGAACTACTGGCCATGCTGCCCGACGCCAAGCTGATCGCCAGCCGCTTGCAGAGTTTGCGACTGCATTTGCAGGAATTATCGGGGGGATTGGAAAGCCATTTACGGCTGGGTATCGTGTGCGATGTCGATCCCGAACCGGCGTTGATTGCCTTGCAGGCTCTGGAGCAACGCTATCCCGGTCTGGACATAGAACTGCGAACCGCGCCCCAAGACGCGCTGCTCGAAGCACTGCAAAAGCGCGAGCTGGATCTGTGCATTGCCTATGGCGGGCGGGAACTGGAAAGCGTGGGGATTGTGCAATCGCTGTGGACCGAAACCATTAGCGCTGTCGCTGCACCCGGCCATCCCTTGCTACAGGACAGCCCCAGGCCCCTGGAAGATTTGAAAGCCTACCGGCAGATTGTGATTACCAGCCCCGACAAGGATATACGCAAGGACCGTTCCATGCTCAGCCTGCGTCAATGGAAAACGGACAGTCTGCCCATGACACTGGAACTAGTGGAACGGGGATTGGGTTGGGCAAATCTGCCCTTGTCTTGCCTGCGGCCCTCACTGGAGTCTGGCCGTTTGCACCGTATCCAGTTCTCTACCGGCAGCAATGGTCTGGACTTGCCCATTTATCTTCTGCAATCCAAGGGACAGGATGTGGGCAAGGCGCAGGCCCTGTTCAGACAGGCCCTGCAAGACGAATTGAATACGCGTCTTGCGCCTATTCCGGTACGGTGACATTCGCCTGACCGCTATCAGCCAGGAACTGCGCCACCATCCCTTCCTTTTTCTGCCGGGCAATAAAGGCCTCAACCCAGGCATGGGCCAGCGTACGCTCTGACGGCACCGCCATGGCCTGACGAATCACAGTGAAACTGTCGGGCAGCACACGCAAGCCGCTGCGGGAGCGGGCATAGCGCTCCAAAGGCTGTCGTACGCCCGCAGCGGCATCCAGCTCTTCTTCCACAAACAGATCAATCGCATCGGCAGAGGTCGTTGCCCGTACCAGATCGGCATGTTTTAAATGACGGCTCAGGAACAAATCGTAGGCCGCCCCTTTGCCAACGGCAATGCACACGCCTTGCTGATCCAGCTGATCCACGTTCTGAAAGGCGGACTCGTCACGCACCAGATAGGTTCCTTCGATATGCACATAGGCTTCACTGAAGCGAATCTTTTCCGCACGCTTGGGATCAATCGCCAAAAAAGCCAGATCCCACTCGTCCCTGTAGACCGCCTCTACGACAGCCTGGGCCGCATCGTAGCCATGAAATTGCACGCTCAGGCCCAGCTCTTGCGCCACACTGCGCGCCAGGTCCGCCGAGACCCCTTTGGGCGACTGCTCATTGGCACCGCGTTGGGCCAGGACGGGATTGCCATAATTCATGGCAACACGCAAAACCCCGCTGGGGGCCAGTTCTGCTGCGACAGCCTGCTTTTGTGTCATGTAAATGCTCCGTCATACTTTTAAGAACCCGGTCTTCTACAATAACGCACCTTCCTGTCCCACTACATAATGGAGCGCCTGTATGTCTCGTGATGATCTTGGAAAACTCTTGCTGCGTGTCACGGTCGGTGTGTTGATCCTGCTGCACGGCATCGCCAAGATACGTTATGGCATCGGAGGAATCGAAAGAATGCTGATCGCCAACAATATGCCCGGCTTTCTGGCCTGGGGCGTGTACATAGGCGAAGTGATTGCTCCCGTCCTGATGATTCTGGGTTTTTACGCCCGTGCCGGCGGTTTGATTGTAGCCATGAACATGGTCATTGCCTTGTTGCTGGCCCATAGCAACCAGATCGGCAGTTTCAATGCCCAAGGTATTTGGGCCCTGGAGTTGCAAGGCATGTTCCTGATTGGTGCGCTCACAGTCGGCTTGATCGGCGCCGGACGCTACAGCCTGGGTGGCGATGGCGGCCCCTGGAACTAAGGCTGGCCCGATTCATGTGCTGGAAAACGCCCGCTTCGCCGGGCGTTTTTCATGGATGATCAAGCATAACCCCCACCTGCCTCCCCTTGTTCACCCTAGCCACTCAGTCCGCTGGCCTCAGGTACCTCGACGCTACTGCACTTGCACGGGAGTTAAAGTTAGTTGGCGATGGCGTTGGCACCTGGCTTCCGGCCTTAACTTGCCAAGGTCAAATCCAGCCGCAACCCCCCTTTCTCCGACGCACTGGCTTGCACCTTCCCCTGATAGCTGCGCGCCAGCTCACGCACAATATCCAGTCCCAATCCAAAGCCTGGATGTCGCTCATCCGCACGCTGGCCACGACCAAACACACGCTCCAACTGCTCCGGCTCAAGGCCAGGACCATCATCTTCCACCACCAGATGCAGCACATTGTCCTGCTGCCACATCTGACACCACACATTCTGCGTCGCCCATTTGCAGGCGTTATCCAACAGGTTTCCAGCCATCTCCTGCAAGTCCTGCTCTTCGCCTTTAAAGATCAACTCCTGATCGGGTAAATCCAGATGAATCTGCTTGTCGCTATGCAAACGCCCCATCACCCGACACAAGGACTGCAGACAACTAGACACATCCGTACGCACACCTATGGCGCGTACCGCCATGGCTCGTGCACGAGACAAGTGGTGGTCAACCTGACGCTGGGCCAAGGCCACCTGCTCGCTAACCAAAGCCGCCAAATGCGGATCTTCGGCTTGCGCGGCGTTGCCCATAATTGTTAGCGGGGTTTTGACCGCATGGGCAAGATTTCCCGCCTGCGCCCGTGCGCGATCCACCATACCCGCATTAGCACTGAGTACAGCATTGAAATCATCCACCAAGGGTTGAATTTCACTGGGGAAATTGCCACTGACTTGTGGCTCCCGCCCCTCCTGCACATCCAGCAAACGACGTCGCAAAAGATGCAGAGGGTACAAGGCCAGCACCACTTGCAAGATTGCCGCCAGGATCAAACCCACGGCCAAACCACCTAGCGACAGGAACAGAATCCGCTCAAAACGGGCTAATGGTTCGGCCAGCAGCTCCCGGTTGCCGGCCACCATGATCTGCAAGCTTTGTCCCTTGTCATTCACCTCGTCCAGCTCCTGACGCAACACAACCAGGCGTTGCTTTTCCGGCCCCGTCAGCGACAAGACGCCATTGGGCGAATCGGGAGCATTCACATCCAGAGCCTCGTCCCACAAGGACGTCGAGCGCAAAACCACCGTCCACTGCTCACCGCCCGCTTCCTGGCGGGCAATCTGCCAGTACATGCCCGAATAAGGCTGCTCAAATAAAGGATCGCTCAGGCGCGATTGCAGAGTCACCCCATCCGCATTGTCCAGATTCACGTCCGCCATGATCTGGTCCAGGTGGGTTTGCAAACGCTGCTCGAACTGACGGTAAACGTGGTCTTGAAACAAGCGGTTCAGGCCCAAACCGGCCAGAACAATACTGATCAGAATCCAGGCCAAAGTCCCCAGCAGCAGGCGGCCACGCAGAGAGCCCAGAATGGTATGACCCCGCAAGGCGATCATGCTTCAGGGTCCACCAGACGGTAGCCCATACCTCGCACCGTTTCGATATAACCGGCGGGCAATTTCTTGCGCAGACGGCCGATAAAAACCTCGATGGTATTGGAGTCGCGCTCGAAGTCCTGAGAGTAAATATGCTCGGTCAGTTGAGTACGCGACAGCACTTGGCCAGGGTGATGCATCATGAACGCCAGCAAACGGTATTCATGGCTGGTCAGCGACAAGACCATGCCCGCACAACTGATCGAGGACGAGCGCGCGTCCAGCTCCAATTTGCCCAGCTGCAAACGTGGGTTCGCCTGACCGGCCGCACGGCGCAGCAAAGCGCGCATACGAGCCAGCAGCTCTTCCATGTGAAAGGGTTTGGCCACGTAATCGTCGGCACCCGCATCCATACCTTCGACCTTGTCGTGCCAATCATTGCGTGCGGTCAGAATCAGCACCGGCATATTGATATCCGAAGCACGCCAACGACGCAAGACTGATACCCCATCCATGCCCGGCAAACCCAGATCCAGCACTACAGCATCAAAGGCCTCTACCTCGCCCTGATAATGGCCTTGCTCACCATCATGGGCCACCTGAACGGCATAGCCAGCCCGTTCCAGCGCCTGCTGCAATTGCGATGCCAAGGTAGGTTCGTCTTCAACAACCAGTATCCGCATCTTAATGTCCTCGGGAATGCGAGCGTTTCACGCCGCGCACAAGCAACACTTTGGCGGTCAAGGCGTCCACTTTCAAACGCAACAGGCGGTTGTCGTCAACCAGCATGCGCAAGTCATACACCCAGAGCTCAAAGCGCTCGTCATATTCAAACTGCACACGCAGCACTCGTCCGGGATAGGTCTCGCGAACCCGCTTCAGGACTTCCCGCAGCGGCAAGGCTTCTCCACGGCGCACGGCTTCGCGGGCCTGATCGTGGCCCCGATAGGCCGGGCCCGGAGGCCAGTACGGGCTGGGGCCGAAACGCTCATTAGGAGGGGGAGGCG
>NZ_JAHKKC010000059.1:0-978 GCF_020496585.1 Alcaligenes sp. 13f | reverse complement strand
TGGAGGGTAGGAACGGTTCATTGCTGAACCATTCCCCCCTAAGAACCGGACTTGCGACTTTCACCGCATCCGGCTCAAGCACAACACATCCAGCAGACATAGCTTCGGATTATATATCCGATCGCCCTTCCCTGTCTGGACTCAAAGCCCTTATCGGGCCGGCTTCACTACTTGCAAACCAAGGGCATGCACTCTTATGTGACAGACCGGATGCAAAAGCACTCGGTTCGATAGGGCGTCTGACCCACCATCCATCCGATAAACCAGGTGGTGGTCATGCCATCCGCTCTCGTAGTCCAGAGGTTCCCCGCACAAGGCGCAGCGCCCTGCTTGGGACACATATAGTTTTGCAGTCTCGGTTCTATAAGCGATGCGTTTAAGCAGCCGCTTCGTCCTTAACTGTTCACCATAGACCTCCCACGATAAATCAAACGGGTTGTAATCCCCCTTGATTTTCTCGTGCCTCACGATCTCTGTATCGGCAAGCCTCAACAGGGTGATCGGGAAGGAGCCTTCTTCTGTCCGTATCGTTGCAGCAAACTCGTTCCGACCTGCGATGCTTTGCCAGTAACGGCGATGGCACCACGGTCGGGACTTATTCGGATGTCGTCGTCTCGACCAGCGCACAAGGCGCCAGTAGATCAGATTGTCCATCCGACTGAAGGTTTCTTTCGCCACCACCGGTTGGTGGTACTGAGCCCATCCCCGTAAAACAGGGTTGAGCTTGGCAATGAGCACCTCCTGCTTCACCATTAAGTGCGTTTTTACGATCTCTCTGACCTTGCGGTAGAACGCTTGCACGTTCTTTTTGCTAGGCTTGATGAGCAACTTTCCGTTGTACTTGCGAAAGTTCCATCCCAGAAAGTCAAAGCCTTCGTCTATATGTACGACTTTCGTCTTTTCCGGCGATAGTCGCAGTCCTCGTTGTGCAAGGAAGGCTTCTACCCACGGCCTGATTTCAGTCTCCAACAAGTCTTT
>NZ_JAHKKC010000058.1:0-980 GCF_020496585.1 Alcaligenes sp. 13f | reverse complement strand
GCTGCGTTGTTCGCACGAATTGCTCGACTCGACGCCAGTCAATGGCGTGCCAGTCTTGCGGCTCGTGTGAGGACGCAGAACCACGGGGAGTGGTCTTTCTCATGCTTTCCTCTTTCCGGTTATCCCGATAAAAGGACGCACAACATCCCCAAAGGGATGGTGTACATCCCCTCGGGGTGGTTTGAACGTTTGCAGTCGTCTTGCGACGGTTGCACCTAGTGGAAGTGGGCGTGCTTTCGCACCGGAGCAGAGCCCTATACCACCCATTACAGGCGGCCATTCGCTTTTTCCACTTTCCCATACCCCCTCATCCAACAGCTTGCCTTGCGGTTTGCCTGCCAGAGGTGCTTACACACTTTGGCGGATAGTGGGGCTTACCACGTTCCCTGATCTACCAACTCGTACAGCTTGCGCCGTCGTTTGTTTATCCGTTTAGGGCTCATCTCTCCTGGGACTGCGTTGATGACGACGTGTGTGTATCTTGCACTCACACAGCCCGCAGCACACCTTTTGGTTATGGCCTATCAGCAGATTTGGCCATTCACTTGTCACCCAGGTTCCAACGATGATTCACATTACATTGCCCATACGGAACTAGCCTAGCCCCTTAACCGCCTTTCTGCTGGCAGTGTCCACCCTGACCCTCACAGGTCAGAAGTGCCGCTTACGCGGGGGTACGTTGTCTGGTGAGCTTCGCACCCGTCCATTACTGGTCGAGCACGTCACCGTAGGCTACGTGTGGTCGTACACACGGTTATGGCACTTCCTTTCCGAAGGCATAACAAGGCAGATCAGAGCTTGCGCTCTGCGGTTTCACGTTATCCAAGTCAGCTAGTTTTACGCACACAAAGAATTCCATTCGGTATCGCAAGGATGCCGTATGGATTACTCGGGTTTGGAGTGTCTAGTTACCCTGTTGGGCAGTCTAGGGGGCGTAAGAATACGGACGAGCGTTTGATAAACGTCGCCGTAAGGCAGAG
>NZ_JAHKKC010000057.1:0-1240 GCF_020496585.1 Alcaligenes sp. 13f | reverse complement strand
CTGCTGTTTGAGCGGGACGCTTGTGGTTCGTCCGGGGGACGAACCACCCCGCGAGGTTCTATGGTTTGGGTCAAGCTGTTTTAGGTAATAGTTTGGACGGATCAAAGGCTTGCCCGCTTTTCCACACGGCATATGCAATGCGTAGCAACTTACGAGCCAGAATCACAATCGATTCTGTGCCCGCTAGGCCTCGGGCACGATACGCTTCATACAACGGTTTACATGCCGTACTGCGGCAGGCCGACATCGCGGCCAAATACAATTGTCGGCGCAGCAGAGCCGGCCCACGCTTGCTGATACGACGACGTCCTCGCTTGGTCCCTGAGTCATTGGGCCGTGGATCGAGCCCGCTATACGCGACTAAGGCATCCGCATTAGCAAAGGGAATACGATTGAGCAGTTCGGTCAACAAGGCCGCTGTCTGTTGACCGATGCCGCTCACACTACGCAAGCGTTGATATCCCTGTTCGAGCTGCGGGTCGTTCGCAATCAAATGCTGTATTTGTTGATCCATTGAGGCCAGCACAACATCAAATCCATGTTGCAATGCTTGGGTATCCACACCTGCTAGGTTCACATCGGTAAAAGCCTGGCGTAAAGCGCTCTGGTGAGTGATCACTTGAGCGCGACGAGACAACAGTTGACGCAACTGTTGTTGCTCGGGGGTGAGCGGTTGCCAGGCCTGCAAGCTGGGTTGATGCTCTTGCAGGTAGCGGACAATGACCTCTGCATCAATGTTATCGGTCTTGGCCCGGCTGCCTAGGGCTCGTGCATAGTAAAAGACATCACGCGCGTTCAAGATATAGACCGTCAAGCCATGCAGATGAGCCAACTGCGCCAGTAAGGCGTGGTAACTGCCCGTTGATTCCATGGCAATCTGCGCGTGTTCTGGCACTGTTTTTAACCAACGTGTAATGCCTACAGTTGTGTTGGCAATGATGCAGGGCCGTTCACCCGCTACGCTGATGACAAGCTCAGCCTTGGCAACATCGACACCGATATAAAGCACAGTCGTTTGCATGGGAACACCTCCAAAGCGCACAATGGGTAACGTCGGGGTGTACGCCATCCGGCTCGTTGACTTGCGTTCAGATCGGCGGTCGCGGTTCGATGAACGGCGCCGCTCAGTTCCTTATCGACGGTGATGGGTGGGGCGGGAGAGTTCTCGCGGTGTCGGTCCGGCATTGGCCGATAGTTCAGGATGTCCCTCCACCCCGACACCTTAACCATACAAGTTCAG
>NZ_JAHKKC010000056.1:0-1310 GCF_020496585.1 Alcaligenes sp. 13f | reverse complement strand
TGCACACTGACCGCGAGCCAGCCACGGACGAACGGTGATCTGAACGTATTGCTGGACCAGGTCGAGAATGATTGGGCTGTGTGTGCCGCTCAGGTAGATGCCGTCTATCGTTGCCAGCAGGAGGCCCAGGATGCTCAAACCCGATAAAGTTCGCCAGGTCATTGAGCGTGCTAACCCGTATCTGGTCCGGGATCCAGAAAAGCTCCAGGTGTTCCTGGAGGGCGGTTCCATTGCTTGTCGTGGTAGCGCCAGCCTGTCCTATGAGTACCGCTACACTTTGAGCGTTATCGTGCAGGACTACCCTCATCATGCCGACCAGTTGATCTTGCCCTTGCTGGCCTTGCTGCGTACCGAGCAGCCAGAATTGTTTGAGAATCCAGAAAGGGCTGCAAAGCTGATTCGGTTTGATGCTGAAGTGCTTAGCTCCAGCCAGGTGGATTTGGCTTTGCAGGTTGATTTGACCGAGCGCGTTATCGTCAAGCAGGACGCGGGTGGCGTACTGACGCTTGAGCACGTAGGCGAGCCGCCACACCCACAGTTTCCTGAACAGCAGTATGAAATGACGGTCATTTACCGGCGTGATGGGCAGGAACTGGGGCGTTACACCGTCCCTGCCTGGGAGCCGCGTTTTGGCTGACCAGGACTTTCACGAGCTGGAGGCCTGGCTGTTGGGCATGCTGGGCAAGCTGGAGCCTGGCCAGCGTAGAGCCGTGAACCGGCGCGTAGCAGTCGAGCTGCGCCGTAGCCAGGCCTCCCGTATCGCCGCGCAGCGCAATCCAGACGGCACAGCCTACACCCCACGTCAGCAAGGAAAGCAGCTACGGAGCAAGAAAGGCACGATCCGCAGGCGTGCCATGTTCGCCCGGTTGCGCACCGCGCGGTACTTGAAGGCTGAATCCAGTGCGGATGATCTGGCGGTAGGCTTTCGTGGGCGTGATGCCATGGTGGCTTTTGTTCACCAGTACGGTGAGCTGGCCACGTCAAACCGTGGACGGCGTTTTCGCATGCCACAACGCGAATTGCTGGGGCTGACAGACGCTGAGCTGCAGCTGATTGAAGATGCATACCTGCGCCATCTTGAGCCGTGATTTGGTGATCTGACATTGCCAACTTGCCGTCGTGGTGCATTGGGGCTTCGCCCAGCATCATGGAGGCATGGAAGACATCGCCCGCCTCCTCGCCAATCTGATCCGCGTCGGAAACGTCGCCGAGGTTGATTGTGCCCATCCGTCCCGCGTCCGTGTCGCCATTGGTGATCTGACAACCAACTGGCTGCGCTGGCTGGAATTACGTGCCGGTGACACCCGCAC
>NZ_JAHKKC010000055.1:0-1357 GCF_020496585.1 Alcaligenes sp. 13f | reverse complement strand
TGGATGGAGTAACAGGCCAGCACGACCAGTGCATCGCGCAGCGCCTTACTCATGGCCACCCCGCATTGCCGTCTGACTCACAATGCCATCACGCAGGCAGAAGGCCACGCCAGCCGCAGCCAGCATCAGGTAGTAGCCATTGACGACAGCCACCCCTGCTCCCACATCACGATTGACCGCGACCAAGGTAGCGAAGTAGCAAAACACAGGGGGTAAAAACAGCAGATGCCGCCAACGGTGAAACAACAGCATCAAGGGCTTGATCGGTTCACAACTGAGCGGTGTGCAGTAACGAAACATCGCCAGCACTCCGTCAATCACTAGTAGTAAGCCCACGGCCAGCAACACGCCAATGATCAACACAGCCGCCTCATGCAGCTGCATGGCGCGATAAAACACCGAACCAGGGACAAACAGCCCATACAACCCTTGATAGGCCGTCACCAGACCGTAAAAAATCCGCACCGGCCAATCAGCCGACATATTCAGGCTCAGGTAGCTGCGATGGCAGCCCATCTTTCTCAGACTCAGTCCCATAACTTCACCGTTTTAAGTGTGTTCACGCGGGCCACCGGCCTATCAGGCAACGTGACAGCCGTCCCGTGTTCCAGGATCGGTCCCTGCTCCGTCAAACCGGGATTGAGCAGCAGCGTCTGCTCCACCACGCCCTGGGTCTGGCCCAGGTAGCGCCAACAAATCGCATCCAGCGTGTCTCCCTGGTGCGCGTACACAATCACAAAGCCTCCACTACTAAACGGGGTAAGCCCAGAAAGTCGCGCACTGCCCACCGATGCACACGGCGAGCATCATCAGCCATGCTGTCGTAGTCCTCTGCGCGGCGCTGAGCACTTGCCGACGCATCCACGTCCAGGTAACGCTCATACAGCTCAGCCTGGGCATAGAAGTACACAGCCCGCCGATACAGATCAGACTGGCATTCGTCCAGCGCTTGTGGATTCGCTGAACGCCAAGCCGACAACTGATCATTGACCACGTACACCGCATTGGTCAGACATTCGACCAGGCGCTCATTCGTGACGGTGCCAGGTAGGCGCAATATCTCGCGGACATGGCTCGACTTGATCACTGGCCAGTCCCCTTGCTGAATCTCGATATCGGCTTCCAACTGGCCGGGTCGTTCTGTAGACACCTTGGGCTTAGCAGCGGCAACAGCAAAGCTCATGACACATCCTTGTGTGGTGGGCGGTGGGCGGGTCGTCCGCAGTCATGCCATCAGGCGCTGCTTCAGACCCGCGCCGCCCAGGCTCGGGGAGCACGGTTTATGCAGACGCTTTAGCCAGCGCCGCATCAATCTCGGTCAGCAGGCGCTTAACGCCTATCTTGTCGTTCAACTCCA
>NZ_JAHKKC010000054.1:0-1775 GCF_020496585.1 Alcaligenes sp. 13f | reverse complement strand
GGGCCTCCTGCTGGCAACGATAGACGGCATCTACCTGAGCGGCACACACAGCCCAATCATTCTCGACCTGGTCCAGCAATACGTTCAGATCACCGTTCGTCCGTGGCTGGCTCGCGGTCAGTGTGCAAGGCACGACTGGAGCGCACTGCATCGTGATAAGCCTGTGCGCCGGTGACGGCGGGACGCTCGCGCAAGCGCTGAACAGTATCGGGCAGCTCGCCCAAAGACCAATCACGTATTTCTTGAACATGTTGCTCTAGCTTCCTGAATTCGGCCTGGCGCTGGGCAAGTGTCCCACGCAGCGCGGCCTGCTGGCTAAGAATGGCACCCGACTGGGAGTTAATGGTGGCTTGGTGAGTCTGGATGCTATTAAGCAGTTCCTCCAAACCGAGGAGCTGCTTCTTTTGTTCCTGGGCGATCGCAGTCTGCAAGCTGGCCCGCTGATAGGACTGCCAGGCCGCATAGCCCAGCAGCACAATGATGGCCAACTGCAAGATACCTTGACGCCAGCTCATGACGCATCCTTGATCCATTGCTCATAGCGTTTGAACGCCCTGGCCAGCTTCACGTCATACAAGTTATCGGCATAGGCTGGGCCGTTGTAGAGCCGTGCGAACGTCGCCCATTTGCGACCAACTAGCGCCCGATGCAGGGACGGGTCAGCCAAGATAAAGCGCACAAATGCGTCCAGATGGTTGCCCTCGGACTCACGCATGTAAGCGACGAACTCACGCACGGACTCAAAGCCCAGGGCTTTCGCGTGGTAGCCCATGATCTGGAACGCGCCCCAGCTGCAGGCCTCATACGCAGCATCGGCATGGATCTCGACCGCCACCGCCAAGCGCGTATATTCAGAACGCCCACCGGCATAGCCTCCACGCTGCTGACTGACGACGCCGGGGAACTTAAGAGCCAAAGGCTTAGGATCCACGTCATAAACCACCAAACGCCGCCAGAACACATGGCGCTCAAACAAGATGCGAGGCATACCAAGCTCAATAAAGCCCGTCCCGGTACTCTCCACTTCATTGACGGCCATGACGCTGGCCAGGTCAACGCCCAACTTCTGCGCGGCAGCAACCAGATTGGACTGTTTCATGTACACGCCCGTCTCGCTGCCCTTGAGATAGGCTTCGGTCTTGGGGCCATAAATCCCATCGACCACCAGGCCTGCACGGGCTTGAGTCTGACGAATCACCGCCTCGGTGCGCTCGTCATAGACATTCGTGCGCTCAATCTTAAAGCCCTGGGTAAACAGTCGTTGCTGCAAGCTCCCCACATCGGCACCAACAGAATTCAGACGCAGGATCATGGCTCCTCCTTGCCAAAATACTTACCGGAATAAAATTCAATAACCTTTGAACCCGCCCAGCCCGCAATGGTCACCAGGCCCAGCTGCAGGAATTTGTTTGTTTGTGCTGCCTCACTCAGCGCGTAAGTGATAATCCCGGCGGTAATGCCCACCAGTAGCCCCACGGCCAGCTCTTTGAAGACGCGAGTTACCACCACAATCTCGCTTTTCAACCGAAACATCGTGTTTGCCATTGATGCGCAGATCGCAGACATCAGATTGATCACCATGTCCATGATCGTTCCGCCCGTCGTGATCTGGGTCCACAACGACACCTGAGAGGCATAGACCGAAGCATGGATGGAGTAACAGGCCAGCACGACCAGTGCATCGCGCAGCGCCTTACTCATGGCCACCCCGCATTGCCGTCTGACTCACGATGCCATCACGTAGGCAGAAGGCCACGCCAGCCGCAGCCAGCATC
>NZ_JAHKKC010000053.1:0-1775 GCF_020496585.1 Alcaligenes sp. 13f | reverse complement strand
GGGCCTCCTGCTGGCAACGATAGACGGCATCTACCTGAGCGGCACACACAGCCCAATCATTCTCGACCTGGTCCAGCAATACGTTCAGATCACCGTTCGTCCGTGGCTGGCTCGCGGTCAGTGTGCAGGGCACGACTGGAGCGCACTGCATCGTGATAAGCCTGTGCGCCGGTGACGGCGGGACGCTCGCGCAAGCGCTGAACAGTATCGGGCAGCTGGCCCAGAGACCACTCACGTATTTCTTGAACATGTTGCTCTAGCTTCCTGAATTCGGCCTGGCGCTGAGCGAGCGTGCCGCGCAGCGCGGCCTGCTGGCTAAGAATGGCACCCGACTGGGAGTTAATGGTGGCTTGGTGAGTCTGGATGCTATTAAGCAGCTCCTCCAAACCGAGGAGCTGCTTCTTTTGTTCCTGGGCGATCTCAGTCTGCAAGCTGGCCCGCTGATAGGACTGCCAGGCCGCATAGCCCAGCAGCACAATGATGGCCAACTGCAAGATACTTTGACGCCAGCTCATGACGCATCCTTGATCCATTGCTCATAGCGTTTGAACGCCCTGGCCAGCTTCACGTCATACAAGTTATCGGCATAGGCTGGGCCGTTGTAGAGCCGTGCGAACGTCGCCCATTTGCGACCAACTAGCGCCCGATGCAGGGCCGGATCAGCCAAGATAAAGCGCACAAATGCGTCCAGATGGTTGCCCTCGGACTCGCGCATGTAAGCGACGAACTCACGCACGGACTCAAAGCCCAGGGCTTTCGCGTGGTAGCCCATTATCTGGAACGCGCCCCAGCTGCAGGCCTCATACGCCGCATCGGCATGGATCTCGACCGCCACCGCCAGGCGCGTATATTCAGAGCGCCCACCGGCATAGCCACCACGCTGCTGACTGACGACACCGGGGAACTTAAGAGCCAAAGGCTTGGGATCCACGCCATGAACCACCAAACGCCGCCAGAACACATGACGCTCAAACAAGATGCGAGGCATACCAGGCTCAATGAAGCCCGTCCCGGTACTCTCCACTTCATTGACGGCCATGACGCTGGCCAGGTCAACGCCCAACTTCTGCGCAGCAGCAACCAGGTCGGACTGTTTCATGTACACGCCCGTCTCGCTACCCTTGAGATAGGCCTCGGTCTTGGGTCCATAAATCCCATCGACCACCAAACCTGCACGGGCTTGAGTCTGACGAATCACCGCCTCGGTGCGCTCGTCATAGACATTCGTGCGTTCAATCTTGAAGCCCTGGGTAAACAGTCGCTGCTGCAAGCTCCCCACATCGGCACCCACAGAATTCAGACGCAGGATCATGGCTCCTCCTTGCCAAAATACTTACCGGAATAAAATTCAATAACCTTTGAACCCGCCCAGCCCGCAATGGTCACTAGGCCCAGCTGCAAGAATTTGTTTGTTTGTGCCGCCTCGCTAAGTGCGTAAGTGATGATCCCAGCGGTTATGCCCACCAGTAGCCCCACGGCCAGTTCTTTGAAGACGCGAGTTACCACCACAATCTCGCTTTTCAACCGAAACATCGTGTTTGCCATTGATGCGCAGATCGCAGACATCAGATTGATCACCATGTCCATGATCGTTCCGCCTGTCGTGATCTGAGTCCACAACGACACCTGTGAGGCATAGACAGAAGCGTGGATGGAGTAACAGGCCAGCACGACCAGTGCATCGCGCAGCGCCTTACTCATGGCCACCCCGCATTGCCGTCTGACTCACAATGCCATCACGCAGGCAGAAGGCCACGCCAGCCGCAGCCAGCATC
>NZ_JAHKKC010000052.1:0-3349 GCF_020496585.1 Alcaligenes sp. 13f | reverse complement strand
CTCCCGCAACTGGAACTGGATAGCAGCGGATTACAACACTGTCCGCTCCATCGCTCTTCACAAAAGCAGGAGATTGCACCTGTGTGACATTTCGCCAGATAATTCAAACCTGAATAATAAGAGGGGACCCCATGTTTCAATCCTTGCGCCAGCCCGCCGTCATGACGGTGACTTTGGCGGCTGCTGGCATCCTGATGGTTACCATGGGGATACGCCAATCCTTTGGCCTGTTCGTTGGCCCCATTGATAAGGCAACCGGCATGGGCATCATGTCCATCAGCTTTGCCATGGCCGTGGGCCAACTTGCCTGGGGGGCCATCCAGCCTATTGCCGGTGCCTGCTCCGACCGCTGGGGCCCGGACCGGGTTCTGATCGCGGGCCTTCTGATTCTGGCACTAGGCTGTGCGGTAACGCCGTTTATTGGTACCGGGCTAGGGCTGACCCTGACGCTGGGCCTGCTGGCCAATATTGGTTCGGGCGCGGCCAGTTTCTCCACATTGATTGGCGCTGCCGCCCAACGTATTCCGGATCACGCCCGCGGTCAGGCCTCGGGCCTGATCAATGCCGGTGGCTCCTTCGGGCAGTTCGTCTTTGCCCCCGTGGTGCAAAAGCTGATCGGCTGGGTCGGCTGGATGTCGACCTTTTGGGTTCTGGCCCTGACCGCCCTGCTGACCCTGCCTCTGATTCGCAAGCTAAGTCCGGGCAGCAAGCCCGAAAAAGCCGCAGCCACCCCAGCTCCTGTTGTCAGCGGTCCCGGTCTGGCCGAGACACTGAAAAGCGCCATGAAGGATCGCAGCTACTTGCTGCTGAGTCTGGGCTTTTTCACCTGCGGTTTTCACATTGCTTTTCTGGTCACCCACTTACCGGGGGAAATTGACCTGTGCGGGCTGCCACCTTCGGTAGCAAGCTGGTCGCTGGCCTTGATCGGCCTGGCCAATATCTTTGGCAGTATTGCCGCCGGCTCCTGCATTGCCCGCTGGCGCAGCAAATACGTGCTGGCCCTGATGTATGCCTCGCGCGCCGTGCTGATCCTGTGGTACTTGATGATGCCTAAAACCGATCTGGTGTTTTACATCTTTGCCATCGGCCTGGGGCTGACCTGGCTGGCTACCGTGCCCCCTACCGCTAATATCGTCGCCAAGCTGTTTGGCACGCGCTATCTGGCAACCCTGTTTGGTCTGGCCTTGTTCTCGCACCAGATCGGCGGCTTTCTGGGCGCATGGCTGGGGGGGATCGCCTTGACCCGCTTTGGTGACTACAGCTGGATGTGGTGGGCAGATATTGTCTTGGCCGTACTGGCGGCCATCGTCAATCTGCCAATTCGCGAAGCCAAGATCAAGATGCAGGCGGCTTAGACAACTCGCAATCGATACTTCACCAAGCAACAGCACAAACGGTTGCCCAAAGAAGAACTCCGCTTACCCCCTTACGGCGCCGCGCAAGGCTGCTGCCTTATCGGTGGTAAAGAACGGGTTGCCCGAATAGTGAGCTTAGAACATGGTATTGCTGTTGGCCGCCTGCTCGGGCACGGCCTGAATCACATCCCAGTGCTCCACAATCTTGCCGTCTTGCACCCGGAAAATATCCATCACAGCCTGCCCGCGATCGGCCTTGCCATTGGTCGAATGCACATGCAGATAAACCAGATCGCCGTCTGCGGCACTACGCACAATCCGTGCGCGAGACTGCGGGTTCTCTTTGAAATAGCCATCAAAATACCCCACGAAAGGCGCTTTTCCGTCCGGCACCTCCGGGTTGTGCTGGATATAGTCCTCAGCTACGACCGCCGCCGCTTCCTGCACCTGATGCTGGTTAAAGAAGCTGTCGTAAAAATCGACCACCAGCTTGCGATTGCTCTCTTCCTGAGCCACATCACGAGTCGGCGAATTGGCAGCCAACGCTGCATTTGTGCTCAACAAGAAAGAGCCCGCCAATAAAACTGGAGATACCCATCGGATTAAACCTTTCATCAGTCCCACTCCCTATTCAATAACCTACGGTGAAACGCTGGCGCGAATGGGCAGGACGTTCAATCTCATCCACCAAAGCGATGGCGTAATCCTCATAAGAAATCTTGCTGCCTTGGTCGGAGACCAAAAGGCTGTCTTTGCCGATACGGAATTTGCCCGTGCGCTGGCCGGGGCCAAACTCTGCCGAGGGCGACAGGAAAGTCCAATCCAGTTCTTTTTCCTGACGCAACTGATCCAGAAAGGCAATGCCACCCAAGGCCTCGGTCCGGTAAGCGTCCGGGAAAGCAGGCTGATCAATCAATCGCTGACCGGGGGCCACTTCAAGGCTGGCGGCACCGCCTACCACTAGATAACGCGGCACACCGGCCGCACGAACCGCCGTAATCAGCTTGGAAGGATCTGACGACGCAAAACGAACCGCGCTAATTGCAATATCGTGCCCTTTCAATAGCGCAATCAAACCATCCAGATCATTCACATCGCCCTGAACTGCGGTGACATTGGGCAGGCTGGCAATTTTTTCAGTATGGCGAGCGATCGCTGTCACCGTATGACCGCGATCCGAGAGTTCTTTCAAAAGGCGCGAACCGACTTCGCCAGAAGCACCTATCAATGCAATACGAGACATAACAGCTCCTTGTGTGCTCAAATAAAGACTTGGTCTAAAAAGTAGACCATTAAGCGTGATGCTAGACAGTTTTTTGACAGTCCACAAGAAGTCACGCAGGCCATACCAGGTCACACGGAAGTGACTATTGAACACAGGAAAGCAAGCCGCCATGTCCTCATCAAGCGCAGCCACATTGGCTTCCAGCCCCATACAGGAAGAATTTGAACAACCCTGCCCCATCCGGGATGTACTGGATCGGATTGGCGACCAATGGAGCCTGCTGATCCTGGAATCGCTGGCACCGGGCACCCTGCGCTTTAATGAGCTGGGCCGGGAAATCGGCGATATTTCCCGTCAAATGCTCTCACGCACACTCAAGCGGCTGGAAACTGATGGATTTGTACAACGAACCTTGTACGCCGAAGTACCGCCCCGCGTGGAATACACGCTCACCGAATTAGGGCAGTCTTTTCTGGTACCTATGCGAGAACTGGTGAAGTGGGCAGACGTACACCACGCCCGTATCTGTCAGGCGCGGCGGGAAGCTCAGGTGGAGTGATAAAGCCAATCCAGCAGAAACAAAAAAAGCCGCATTACGCGGCTTCAGACTGCTGATAAACCCCTGGTTTTGCGCCCTGGGGTTTATTTTTTTGTTCTCCCGCCCAGGCGATGAGGTGTCGCTCACGATTCTACGGTTTTCGGTCGATCAGGCCTCAGATCACACCATCAGGCCGTTTGCGGGCCGGGGGCAAGCTCGCAGGCGCGTGAA
>NZ_JAHKKC010000051.1:0-3421 GCF_020496585.1 Alcaligenes sp. 13f | reverse complement strand
GGGCTGGGCCATACCCAATTCCTGAGTGCCTCCAGGATCCGGCAGCTTCTGCCCGGTGCTCGTCAACGTGGTTTGAAGGGCGGCGTGAAGTACTGGGATGGCCAGTTTGACGATGCCCGTCTGGCTTTGGCTCTGGCGCGTACGGCAGCCCTGAATGGCGCTTTGCTGGTCAATTACTGTCCGGTAATGGAAGTGATGCATCGCGACGGCAAAGTCTCCGGAGTGCGCTGTCAGGACAAGGAAAGTGGGCAAAGCTACGAGATTCATAGCAAGTGCGTGGTCAATGCCACCGGTGTCTGGGTAGACCAGGTCCGGCAAATGGATGCACAGGAAGCCGGGCGTGAATTGCGCCCTATGGTCTCGCCCAGTCAGGGTGTGCATCTGGTCGTCGATCAGGCGTTCCTGCCGGGCGAACATGCCTTGCTGGTGCCGCGTACCAAGGATGGCCGGGTGTTGTTTGCCGTCCCCTGGTTGGGCAAGCTGATTCTGGGGACAACCGATACGCCCCGCGACGATATTCCTTTGGAACCACGTCCTTTGGCTCAGGAAGTGGATTTCATTCTGAAAGAGTCCGCCAACTATCTGCAAAAAGCCCCAACCGTTCAGGATGTGCGCAGCATCTGGGTGGGCTTGCGCCCTCTGGTGCGTCCGGCTGCCGAGTCGGCTGCGGGGCAAACGCAGTCCATCAGTCGGGAGCACAGTATTACGGTCAGCGCCAATGGCTTGCTGACGGTAACGGGCGGCAAGTGGACAACCTACCGCGCCATGGCCGAGGACGTGCTGGAGCGCTGCCAGCAGTCCGGTTTGCTGGGGCCATTGCCTGCCTGTCGGACACAGGAACAACGCTTGGTGGGAGCTTCTTATGTGGGCGACCGCCGTTCTCTGGGCCGTACCGCTGGCCTGGATGCTTATGGCAGTGAGGCTGACTGGGTACAGACCTTGCCAGGTGCCGATCAAGAGCTGGCTCCGGGTCTGAGCGCTGCCATGGTGCGCTTTGCCTGCCGTTTCGAATACGCCCGTACGGTGGAGGATATGCTGGCCCGCCGTTCGCGTCTGCTGTTTCTGGATGCACGTCTGGCACAGTCAATTGCGCCGGTTGTTGCGGCGATCATGCAGGAAGAAACAGGGCGTTCGCCCGAGCTGGACGCTTTTCTGGATTTGGCCGAGCAATACGCCACAGTACCTGTGTAGTAACACAAACCCGACGCAGGCTGGCCACCGCATCAATCAAAGAAAGTGCGAGCCGTTTCAAAGCGTTTGGCGAAATAGGGATTATCCAGGGAATCAATTCGTACGCGGCCACCGCTGGAGGGCGCATTGATGAATTGTTGCTTGCCTATATAGATACCCACATGCGAGTTGGGCGCGCCCAGTGTATTGAAAAACACCAGGTCGCCGGGGCGCAGCTGTGAGCGACTGACACGACGGGAGGCGCTGGCCTGGTCGCTGGTCCGGCGCGGAACAGGGGAGCTGGATTCCTGGTTGAACACATACTGCACCAGCCCGCTGCAATCAAAGCCGGTGGACGGTTCGCGGCCGCCATAACGGTAGGGGGTGTCCAGCAGGCTCAGGGCGGACAGAACCACGGCGGAGCGTCGATGCTCATCAACACCGATGGCCTGGGCTGTGGGCGGACGTGAAGACGGGGTATGCGCGCAGGCAGCCAAGAGCAGTGCCAGGCCAAGAGTAAGCAGACGTTGCGTAAAAGCAGCAGGAACCATGGGCTGTTACAAAACGGATGTGGGGGCAGGGAGGAAAGCGCGTACCAGAAGAATATCCGATATTTCGTCGTTTTCTAGGCAGGGTCTAAGAGAATCGGCGAAATATTCATTAATTAATGGCCAATGTATGCAACAAAACATAATTTCGATACAAACGCTTTGATCTTCGTCATGTTACATATCGTTTATATCTACAACATTAAGTGAGCATCTGATAATATTCTGCTGTGTCTTGATGCATTTATTGCATATTTTCAACGTTTTTCATGTTTTTAATACATTTATGGACAGAGTGTGTCGATAACGTTGATAATGTAAAAATATGTTCGCGCAATAGTTTGCAAGGCATGATACATATTTATGTAACTTTATATATATTAAATGTATTTTGTTACAAGAAACTAGCTGATTAACAGTTTTACAAGGATGGCTGACATGCCCGTATCGGAAAATTCGCTGCTGAATGATATTCAGGAAGTCAATTTGTCGTACTTGTTACTTGCACAGCGTCTGCTGCGAGAGAATTTTGCGGCAGGTATGTTCCGTTTGGGCTTCGACAACGATGTGGCAGAGACCTTGTTGCGTCTGTCACCGGCCCAATTGGTCAAGCTGGCCAGCTCCAGCTCGTTGATTTGCGGTTTTCGTTTCAACGACTACGACCTGCTCACCACCTTGACGCAGAATGTGCTGGGAGGAGTATTGCAGCAGGCTCACTCCACCATTTTGCTGTCCCAGCGCGCGACGGCGGAACAGGCTGGTTAAACCGGCTTCCGAACTTATTACATCAAGAACTATGGCTATAAAAAGCGTCGCCAAAGAAGCTCAGGAAATTGGGCTTGCTTCCGACATGATTGAGCTGGGGGCGCGCTTGCAGGTTCTGCAAGCAGAAACATCACTAAGCTACGACCGGCTGGCCCGTTTGTACCGCGAAGTCAAAGGCTGCTCGCCGCCCAAAGGCATGCTGCCTTTCTCGGTGGACTGGTTCATGACCTGGTTGCCCAATATTCACTCCAGCCTGTTCTACAGCATTTACCAGTTCATGACGGTGCACACGCCTTGCGACAAGAGCCGTGCGCTGGTGGAAGCCTATCGTCTGTACCTGGAGCAGTCCTCGGCTGGACGTCTGGAAGTGGGGCCGGACGAAGAGCCCGTACTGAGCTTTACCCGCGCCTGGATGCTGCTGCGCTTTTTTGATAGCGGTTTGTTGCAACTGTCCCAGTGCGAACGCTGCAAAGGGGGCTTTGTGGCCCATGCGCACGATCCTGAATCAGGCTTTATTTGTGCCATTTGTCGCCCGCCACCGCGGGCAGGCAAGACGCGTGCCAGCAAGGCGCGCAGCACAGCCAAATCCCCCGCCAGCAAAAGCCGAAAATCAGAGTCGGCCAGGGAGCCACAAGCCAGGGCGCCAGGGCCCGTTACCGCCCAGGTAGACGCGCCCGTTTAAGAAGAGCTTTTGTCGTCAGTGTGCAGCAAAGCCGGATAGATGCTGGTTTTTGATGTGGATCTGATAAGAATCTGAACGTGTCAAGGCAACTGGAAGCGTCGATCTAGGCTGGAAAAAGGCCGTTAACGCGTCGTTTTAGCCCGGTTGCTTGCCGCCATCATTAGCAGCGTGTATTTGAAGAAGGCGTATCCGTGCTTATTATCCTTGGATATATCATTGTTTTCGTCTCCGTTTTCGGGAGCTTTGTGGGGCTGGG
>NZ_JAHKKC010000050.1:0-5617 GCF_020496585.1 Alcaligenes sp. 13f | reverse complement strand
CTTTTGTCGCCGCCTAAAACAAAACCCCCGCAAGGGATGCTTGCGGGGGTTTTGAGGAATAAGAGCTTGACGATGACCTACTTTCACAGACGTCCGTCCACTATCATCGGCGCAAAGGCGTTTCACAGTCCTGTTCGGGATGGGAAGGTGTGGGACCACCTTGCTATGGTCGTCAAGCGTAACTGGTTGCCGAGTCGTCTTTCTAAGGGACGCCCCAGCCAATTGGAAGAAGCACACCGCTAGCGATCAGTACGGATCAACTAGCAGCGGTTACGAAGGTGTCGAGCGCGGGTTGCGCTGCACTTCAATATTACGTTCTGTGGTCAACAACTTAACTCACTACAACCTCAAGGGTTATAGGATCAAGCCACACGGGCAATTAGTACTGGTTAGCTACATGCATTACTGCACTTCCACACCCAGCCTATCAACGTCCTGGTCTCGGACGACCCTACAGGGGGGTCAAGCCCCCGGGATACCTAATCTTCAGACGAGTTTCCCGCTTAGATGCCTTCAGCGGTTATCTCTTCCGTACGTAGCTACTCGGCAATGCCATTGGCATGACAACCGATACACCAGTGGTACGTCCACTCCGGTCCTCTCGTACTAGGAGCAGGCTCCGTCAAGTATCCAACGCCCACGGCAGATAGGGACCAAACTGTCTCACGACGTTTTAAACCCAGCTCACGTACCTCTTTAAATGGCGAACAGCCATACCCTTGGGACCGGCTACAGCCCCAGGATGAGATGAGCCGACATCGAGGTGCCAAACACCGCCGTCGATATGAACTCTTGGGCGGTATCAGCCTGTTATCCCCAGAGTACCTTTTATCCGTTGAGCGATGGCCCTTCCATACAGAACCACCGGATCACTATGTCCTACTTTCGTACCTGTTCGACTTGTCAGTCTCACAGTCAAGCACGCTTATGCCATTGCACTATCAAGACGATTTCCGACCGTCTCTAGCGTACCTTCGAACTCCTCCGTTACACTTTAGGAGGAGACCGCCCCAGTCAAACTGCCCACCATGCACGGTCCCCGATCCCGATTAGGGACCTAGGTTAGAACCGCAAACAGACCAGGGTGGTATTTCAAGGATGACTCCACGCGATCTGGCGACCACGCTTCAACGTCTCCCACCTATCCTACACAGGCCGGTTCACAATCCAATGCAAAGCTACAGTAAAGGTTCATGGGGTCTTTCCGTCTAGCCGCGGGGAGATTGCATCATCACAACCATGTCAACTTCGCTGAGTCTCAGGAGGAGACAGTGTGGCCATCGTTACGCCATTCGTGCAGGTCGGAACTTACCCGACAAGGAATTTCGCTACCTTAGGACCGTTATAGTTACGGCCGCCGTTTACCGGGGCTTCGATCAAGAGCTTGCACCCCATCACTTAACCTTCCGGCACCGGGCAGGCGTCACACCCTATACGTCCACTTTCGTGTTTGCAGAGTGCTGTGTTTTTAGTAAACAGTCGCAGCCACCGATTCACTGCGGCCTCTTCATGCTTTGTGCGCAGGCACATCACACTAATGAGGCATACCTTCTCCCGAAGTTACGGTATTAATTTGCCGAGTTCCTTCTCCTGAGTTCTCTCAAGCGCCTTGGAATATTCATCCCGTCCACCTGTGTCGGTTTGCGGTACGGTCTCGTAGAGCTGAAGCTTAGAGGCTTTTCTTGGAACTGCTTCCAGTTAGTTTAGAGCCGAAGCTCTATCCAGTCACACCCTTGAATTACGCACCCGGATTTGCCTAAGTGCCTTCTATGATGCGCCAACGGGGACATCCAACACCCCGATAACATTCTGCAATCCGTCCCCCCATCGCACTCTACGACGGTGCGGGAATATTAACCCGCTTCCCATCAGCTACGCATCTCTGCCTCGCCTTAGGGGCCGACTCACCCTGCGCCGATGAACGTTGCGCAGGAAACCTTGGACTTACGGCGAGGGGGCTTTTCACCCCCTTTATCGCTACTCATGTCAGCATTCTCACTTCCGATACCTCCAGCATTCCTCACGGAACACCTTCACAGGCTTACGGAACGCTCTCCTACCATGTGTACTAAAAGTACACATCCGCAGCTTCGGTCTATGGCTTAGCCCCGTTACATCTTCCGCGCAGGACGACTCGATCAGTGAGCTATTACGCTTTCTTTAAAGGATGGCTGCTTCTAAGCCAACCTCCTGACTGTCTATGCCTTCCCACTTCGTTTCCCACTTAGCCATAGTTAGGGACCTTAGCTGGCGGTCTGGGTTGTTTCCCTCTTGAGTCCGGACGTTAGCACCCGGTGCTCTGTCTCCCGTACTGTACTTGCCGGTATTCGGAGTTTGCCATGGGTTGGTAAGTCGCTGTGACCCCCTAGCCATAACAGTGCTCTACCCCCGGCAGTAATATACGAGGCACTACCTAAATAGTTTTCGGAGAGAACCAGCTATCTCCAGGCTTGTTTAGCCTTTCACTCCGATCCACAGCTCATCCCCTAATTTTTCAACATTAGTGGGTTCGGTCCTCCAGCACGTGTTACCGTGCCTTCAACCTGGCCATGGATAGATCGCCTGGTTTCGGGTCTACACCCAGCGACTGAATCGCCCTATTCGGACTCGCTTTCGCTACGCCTCCCCTATTCGGTTAAGCTTGCCACTGAATGTAAGTCGCTGACCCATTATACAAAAGGTACGCAGTCACACCACGAAGGTGCTCCTACTGTTTGTATGCATACGATTTCAGGATCTATTTCACTCCCCTTCCGGGGTTCTTTTCGCCTTTCCCTCACGGTACTGGTTCACTATCGGTCGATCACGAGTATTTAGCCTTGGAGGATGGTCCCCCCATATTCAGACAGGATTTCACGTGTCCCGCCCTACTTGTTCGATGCTTAGTTCCACGTACTGAATTTCGCCTACAGGGCTATCACCTGCTACGGCTGGACTTTCCATTCCATTCGACTATTCACTACGCTAAAACATCCAGGCTGGTCCGGTTTCGCTCGCCACTACTTCCGGAATCTCGGTTGATTTCTTTTCCTCGAGTTACTGAGATGGTTCAGTTCACTCGGTTCGCCTCCACATGCCTATGTATTCAGCATGGGATACCGTATTACTACGGTGGGTTTCCCCATTCGGACATCTACGGATCAAAGCTTGTTTGCCAGCTCCCCGTAGCTTTTCGCAGGCTACCGCGTCCTTCATCGCCTGTGATCGCCAAGGCATCCATCATATGCACTTATTCGCTTGATCCTATAACGCTTGATGCTGTTATAGGAATATGAGTATACGTTGTTGCCGTTCATCAATCCTTAGCTGTTATCCAATCCGAAGACTGAACAACGTCTATATTTTTGAGAACTTTCGTTGAACATAATTTGTTCTGTTGCAATCACAACCCGTGTATTGTCATCACAAGGCGAAATTCGCTTTGCGTTTATTAGACAACACACCTTCGTTGTGCTTCTTCCTAATTGTTAAAGAGCAATTCGTGGGTTGCATAACCCAACGAGCAGTATTCTTAAAAAAGAACACTCTTCGTTGAATCTAGCGCCAGGTCAACCGCTGCTGTCCTGTGCCCTATACTCTGTCATGAACCTTGCTGTATCGACAACCAACCACAAAAGCGGTGGTGGAGGATGACGGGATCGAACCGACGACCCCCTGCTTGCAAAGCAGGTGCTCTCCCAGCTGAGCTAATCCCCCGAGGTAATCGTTGGTGGGTCAAGTTGGAATCGAACCAACGACCCCCGCCTTATCAAGACGGTGCTCTAACCGACTGAGCTACTGACCCATCTATCACCAGTGGGCGATACCTTCAATGGTCATGACATTAACTAACAGCCAATAAGTGTGGACGCTTTCGCTTTGCGAGCCATTCGCTCTAAAAGGAGGTGATCCAGCCGCACCTTCCGATACGGCTACCTTGTTACGACTTCACCCCAGTCATGAATCCCACCGTGGTAAGCGCCCTCCTTACGGTTAGGCTACCTACTTCTGGTGAAACCCACTCCCATGGTGTGACGGGCGGTGTGTACAAGACCCGGGAACGTATTCACCGCGACATTCTGATCCGCGATTACTAGCGATTCCGACTTCACGCAGTCGAGTTGCAGACTGCGATCCGGACTACGATCGGGTTTCTGAGATTGGCTCCCCCTCGCGGGTTGGCGACCCTCTGTCCCGACCATTGTATGACGTGTGAAGCCCTACCCATAAGGGCCATGAGGACTTGACGTCATCCCCACCTTCCTCCGGTTTGTCACCGGCAGTCTCATTAGAGTGCTCTTGCGTAGCAACTAATGACAAGGGTTGCGCTCGTTGCGGGACTTAACCCAACATCTCACGACACGAGCTGACGACAGCCATGCAGCACCTGTGTTCCGGTTCTCTTGCGAGCACGGCCAAATCTCTTCGGCTTTCCAGACATGTCAAGGGTAGGTAAGGTTTTTCGCGTTGCATCGAATTAATCCACATCATCCACCGCTTGTGCGGGTCCCCGTCAATTCCTTTGAGTTTTAATCTTGCGACCGTACTCCCCAGGCGGTCAACTTCACGCGTTAGCTGCGCTACTAAGGCCTAACGGCCCCAACAGCTAGTTGACATCGTTTAGGGCGTGGACTACCAGGGTATCTAATCCTGTTTGCTCCCCACGCTTTCGTGTCTGAGCGTCAGTATTATCCCAGGGGGCTGCCTTCGCCATCGGTATTCCTCCACATATCTACGCATTTCACTGCTACACGTGGAATTCTACCCCCCTCTGACATACTCTAGCTCGGCAGTTAAAAATGCAGTTCCAAGGTTGAGCCCTGGGATTTCACATCTTTCTTTCCGAACCGCCTACACACGCTTTACGCCCAGTAATTCCGATTAACGCTTGCACCCTACGTATTACCGCGGCTGCTGGCACGTAGTTAGCCGGTGCTTATTCTGCAGATACCGTCAGCAGTATCCCGTATTAGGGGATACCTTTTCTTCTCTGCCAAAAGTACTTTACAACCCGAAGGCCTTCATCATACACGCGGGATGGCTGGATCAGGGTTTCCCCCATTGTCCAAAATTCCCCACTGCTGCCTCCCGTAGGAGTCTGGGCCGTGTCTCAGTCCCAGTGTGGCTGGTCGTCCTCTCAAACCAGCTACGGATCGTTGCCTTGGTGAGCCTTTACCCCACCAACTAGCTAATCCGATATCGGCCGCTCCAATAGTGAGAGGTCTTGCGATCCCCCCCTTTCCCCCGTAGGGCGTATGCGGTATTAGCCACTCTTTCGAGTAGTTATCCCCCGCTACTGGGCACGTTCCGATATATTACTCACCCGTCCGCCACTCGCCGCCAAGAGAGCAAGCTCTCTCGCGCTGCCGTTCGACTTGCATGTGTAAAGCATCCCGCTAGCGTTCAATCTGAGCCAGGATCAAACTCTTCAGTTTAATCTCTGTGGTTGTCCCGTCTTGCGACGAGACCGATTGTGTCTCAAAGAAAAATTCAGAGTTACACAAGGTAATTCTTCATCTTTCGTTTGTGAGCACTTGATACAAACTTGTGGCGATCCCCGAAGGGTTCGACTCGCTCATTCCAAGCGCCCACACTTATCGGCTGTTAATTGTTAAAGAGCAGTGACAGTTGCCTGTCG